>JBDTCU010000028.1:0-7479 GCA_039923415.1 Vulcanimicrobiaceae bacterium | reverse complement strand
CGCGATCGCCGTCGATGCGCATGACGATCAAACGCTGTGGCTGGGTGCGGGCGAAACCAATCCGCGCAACGATGTTATTCCTGAGAGCGGATTGTATCGCTCCAGCAACGGCGGCCGCCGCTGGGACAAGGTGAATCTGCCTGGTGCGCTCGGCATCTCGCGCATCTTGCTCGACCCCAAAGACCCCAAGCACATTGTTGTCGGCGTGTTGGGTGACGTGTTCGCGCCCAGCATCGAGCGCGGCGTGTTCGTCTCGTTTGACGGCGGCGCTACGTTTGCGAAGTCGCTCTACACCTCGGATCAAACTGGCGCGAGCGATCTGGTGATGGATCCGACCGATTCAAACGTGATCTATGCGGGCATGTGGCATGCGCTCCGCCGTCCGTGGACAATGACCAGCGGCGGAAGCGCTGATGATGGCCTCTATAAATCGATCGACGGCGGAAAGACCTTCGCAAAGATCACCGGGCACGGGTTTCCGAGCGCACCGCTTGGACGAATCGGCCTAGCGATTGCGCCCTCGCAACCGTCGCGAATCTACGCGCTGGTTGAATCGCGCGACGGCGTGCTGTGGCGCTCCGACGACTCCGGACTCACCTGGAAACTCGAGACCAAAGATTCGCTCGCCAATCAGCGCCCGTTCTACTTTTCACACCTGCGGGTCTCGCCGACCGAACCCAACACCGTCTACGCACTCAGTATGCTGCTGGGAACATCGTATAACGGAGGCGAAAAGTTCCGGCTGTCGGCTTATGCGGTTCATTCGGATCTGCACGATATGTGGATCTCGGCCGATGCTCAACGCATGGCGCTGGCCGGCGACGGCGGTATCGCGATCTCGACCAACGGGGGGTCGACCTGGGCCAGTTCGCGCAATCTGCCGATCGCCCAAGTCTATCGCGTCGGGCTCTCCAATACCGTTCCCTATTTGGTCTGCGGCGGTTTGCAAGATAACAATGCGTTCTGCGCGCCGGCGTTCTCCGGCGATCAGGACGGCATCACAAATCGCAGTTGGTTCAAGGTAGTCGAAGGCGATGGCGAATGGGCGGTGCCCGATCCGTCGCATCCGAATCTAGTTTGGGCCGACTCCGAGAACGGCGAGGTGCAAGTCTACGATCGCACCTCGCACTCCGCGCCGAACGTGCGCCCCTATCGCGGCACTGCGGCCAACGACTTTGTGTTGGCAAAATCGCGCTACCGCTTTAATTGGCAATCACCGATTGCATTCGCCGCTTACGATCTCAACACCGCGTTCATCGGCTCCGATGTAGTCTTCCAGAGCTCCGATCGCGGCCGGCATTGGCGCGCGATCAGTCCGGATCTCACGCGCAACGACAAATCCAAACAGCAAATCTCCAAAGACTCAGTCACCCAAGATGAGTCCGGTGCGGAGAATTATGCAACCTTACTCGACATCGAAACCTCGCCAAAGCATAAAGGCGAAATTTGGACGGGTTCCGATGATGGACTCGTTCATCTAACCCTCGACGGCGGCAAGCAGTGGCGCGATATTACGCCCGCCGCTCTACCCATCGACAGCGCGGTCGAAACGGTTGCCCCCTCGACGCTGGCCGACGGCACAGCGTATATCTCAGCCGACCGGCACGCCATGGGTGATCGCGCGCCGTACATCTTCGTCACGCACGATTTCGGCTCACATTGGCAGCGCATCGTCAGCGGCATTGCGGCCGACGAATACGTGCGGGCGGTTCGCCCCGACATTCACAACCCCAAAATCGTGTATGCGGGCACCAATCGCGGCATTCGAATCTCATGCGACAGCGGTGCGTCGTGGCAATCGTTTCAGAATAATCTGCCGACGGTAGAAGTGCGCGACATTCGTTTCCAGCCTCAATTCGATGACATGGTGATCGCGACGCACGGTCGCGCGATTTGGATCATGGACGATATGCGGATCGTTCAAGCCGCCGGCTGCAGTACGCCGACCTCGCCGCTGGTTGTCGGGCCGCGTCCCGCTTACGACCTGAACGCCTACCGTGATACCGAAGGCAGCTATAGCGACTTTGTTGCGCCGCAACCCGGCGGCTCGCTCTTCGGCGGCGGCGGCGCGGTCGGACGTCTGTACTACTACCTTCCGAAAGCAGCCAAAGCTCGACCGACGCTCGATGTCTTCGATATGAAGGGTCATCGCGTGCGTCACATTGCGGGCGAGCATGATGTCTTCACCGGCGAGGAGTCGACGTCATATTGGTTGAGCAAGGGCGATGGGAAGAACGAGTTCTTGTACGACTTCGGCATAGACGGGCCGGTGCAGTACGAAAGCGCCCCGTTCTTCTTTCGAGGTCCCGATGAAGGGCCGGCATTACCGCCCGGCCATTACACGATGGCGTTTCATCTCGAAGGGAAAACCTATCGCTTCCCACTCCAGAAATACGCCGATCCGCTCTCAACGACGCCGCAAAGCGAGTATGAGGAGCAATTTGCGCAAAGCCGGCGGGTCTACGATCTGCTTAGCCGAGTCGACATCATGCTCAACGAATTGCATCGCGTTCACGAGCTGTTGGTAACCGACAAAGCGGCGCTCAAGAGCGGCGACACGGTAACCGCCGCCAAAGTTCAGAGTATGACCGACGGCATCGACGCGCTGGTCGCAAGTCTAACATCTTCGCCGGCAAACTTCGAGGACTTTATTCAGAAGCCGGGTCAATTCCGCGAAGACGTGATGGGGCTGATGAATCAAGAGCCTCTAGCGCAAGCTAGCCTCCAACTCTATGCGCGCCTCGAACGCACCTATACCGCGAAATCAATGGCGTACAATCACTGGGCCCGCACCTTTGGCAGCGCCAATGCGACGCTAAAGACAGCCGGTCTCAAACAAATCGCCTCACCGGCAACCGTCTCCACCTCCGCGCCGAAGAATCTCGCCACAATCATAACGCACTGAAAGGACGCAGATAATCGGGATAGCCAGACGTTGGCGAGTTATCAGTCCTAGAACGTAGAGTCTCTATAGCACAGAAAAGTAGTCAACTGACTACAATTATGATACACTGCAGCTATGATGTCCACTATGCGGCTTTTTGGGACTACGGTCCGCACTCGCGTTTTGCTGACAATAGCGTTGCTTGAGCAATCGTATCCGCGCGAAATCGCGCGGATCGCCAAGGCGCCCTTATTGAGCGTACAGCGTATTGTGAATGATATTGAAAAGCAGGGGGTTCTTGCAACCCGCCTGGTTGGAACGCAACGAGAGGTTCGGCTAAATCCAAGTTTTTTTGCCTACAACGAATTGCGCGCGTTGCTGCTGCGCCTTTCCGCAAGCGATCGGCCGCTTTTTACGGAAATAGAGTCGCTGCGACGACGACCGCGACGGGCTGGTAAAAAGCTTTGATTACTTCGCAATCAACCCTGGTCGACATAAGCTTCGGCGTCTGCACCGCCTTGGACAGGTTAGAGACGATAGCGGTTCTCACCGGTGGCAGCGCTGCAACATATTACGCGCCGCATCGATATCAGTCACGCGATGCTGATTTTGTCATAGTAATAAGCGCCGACGCCAATGCTGCTGGGGCAGCGCTCCGCGACCTCGGATTCAATGAAAATGGTGGCATCTACAGCCACCCCGCTAACTTGTACACGGTAGAATTTCCTCCGGGGCCACTAGCGATCGGCACCGAGATCATCCAGGGTTACGACACCGTCCATAGGAACGATGAGGTGCTTTATATTCTCACCCGCACCGACTCAGTGTGCGATCGTCTCGCGGGATTTTATCATTGGAGCGATCGCAGCGCGCTCCGCACGGCGCTGGATGTCGCATTAAGCGGTCCTATTGACATTGAGCGAATCGAACGTTGGAGTGTTGGTGAGCGATCGCTCGAGAAATATGACGAATTTCGCGAACGATTTGCGCGCGAATCTAGCCTAGCTGGAGGTTCGAAGAGCGGCGTAGCAAAGAACGGCAAATGAAACTTGAACCGTATATTTTCTTCTATGGGCGCTGTGAAGAAGCGCTCAAGTTCTACAAGGAAGCGCTTGGTGGAGACTACGAACTGACGCTGTTCGAGGGATCGCAGATGGCCGAGCATGTCTCAGCGGATTACCGCACCAAGGTCATGCACGGAACCTTTAGCGGCCCGGGTTTTCAGTTCATGGCCTCGGACGCGAACGAAGCAAAAACGATAGATCCGGAGGCCGGAAATATCTCGCTGTCCTTATCTTCGGGTAACCGCGAGGAGGCCGGCCGCAAGTTCGACGCTCTTGCGGCCGGCGGTAAGGTGACCACGCCGTTCGCCGACGCGTTTTGGGGCGGGCAGTTCGGTATTCTCGTCGACAAGTTCGGCGTCGAGTGGATGATTACGGCACCGTAACGTTTGTTTTTAAGGGGATGTGTTCGCGAGTACTTTCAGAATGTGGTCGACCTTTTTGTAGCCGACTGGTACCGCGAAGGCGCTATCGGTCGGCGGGGTCGTCGTTGCGGAGAGCAGATCGAGTTTGAGGTCGGCCGCGACGGGGGCTTTTACCGCGATCCAGAGTCGAACCGGGATTCCGGAGAGATCGTCGGCAAGGGCTAGATCGCCGCTTATATCGGCCGGCTTGTCGCCGTGTTTCTGGCTCTGGAACGTAAAGTGGAACAGGCTGGCCGCGTGCCCGTTGACATGCTGATGACCGACGAGCGCGAGCGATTCATTGAACACGTCGTACTCGGTGATCGTTTTGGTGGCGCGCAATAGCTGGTCGATCGGGGATGCGGACGGCGTTGGCGCAGCTTTCGGGTTCGGCACAGCTTTGCGCCCCGGGAATGTATGCATCTTCATTTGGTAATAAACGCGCTTTTGCTCGGACCAGATCGTGAAAGTCTGCGACCGCTGGTCGAATACCAGCGTGATCGTGCCGCGCGGCAAGACTTGCGCCATCGTCGTGCTCCCGGCCGGAGCGCTTCCAACCACCTTTGCATGGAGCACATCGAGGCGAATGCGGCGCGCCTTACTCATTACTGCAATCTCCGCCGCGAAATTCATCGGTGCGCCTGGGACCTCTGCCTGCAGCGTGAGTGTTCCGATGGCGGAGAATCCCTGAAGCGGTGTCGGTGACGGTGTTGGCGCGGGTGTTTGGGCCAGTGCGTGCCCATTTACAAAAAGCGCCAGTACAAATGCAACCGCGGCGCCGATGGAAAATCGAATCACGTGATCCCTCCGCTCAAAGCTGTCGGAAAAACGATTCGTGTCTTCCTACCCTATTAATGCGCGGCTTCCCTGCGGATAGCGGGTGAGCCGCGCTTAGGGTTAGGGCGTGTCGCCGAGGAGCCGGTTGAAGAAACTGCGATAGCGTTGCATCGCAATGCGAAGCGCCTCGGTATCGACGTTTCCTCCGCTGTTCCATTGGCCTTCGAGCGATTCGCGTTCGCGTGCGAACGTTTTCGTGAGCTCGTCAACCAGCGACCCCACCAGCGAATGCGCTTTCTGAACGGCGGAACGCGGATCGTCGACAAAGGCCGCCTGCACGCCGTCCCATTGCGTCCGAAGATTCTCCATTCGATCGGCCGGCAAGAACGCATCGTTGTCGGTGCGCCGCTCATCCTCAACCACATTGGTTGGTGCGGCCGGGATGCTTCCGCGTTCCGCCGCGGGGCGGGTGGTAGTATCGTCGTTCATAGCGTTATCCCCTTATTTCAAACTAAGTAAATCGTCGAAGAGCGAACGGTAATGGACCATCGCTTGGCGCATGTCTTCGGTGGAAACGTCACCGTCTTTCGTGCGCGTAACGACACCGTGCGCCGCGCGATAGTTTTGAAGCACTTGCGGATGATCGGGCGAGAGGTCGGTTACAGTCTGGTCGAAATCGTCGGTCGGGTAACCTCGATCGCGCATGACATTCGTGACGAGTTGGTCCGCTTTTACAAGCGCCGATTTAGGTTCATCGACAAACCGTGTCTGCACCGTGCGCCATTCCTCAGCGTAGCGCGTTCTGGCCCCCGCCGGGAGTTCTTCGATATGCATGCGTTTGACGCGGTTCTCGCGCTTCGTAAGTTCTTTTTCGGCTTCGGGACGGCTGGCGGTAGCAGCCACCGTCCGATCGTACTCGGGACCAAATTTCTGGCGTAAGCGCATCGACCGATTGCGTTGCGCGACGACGATCCCAAGAACAACGAGCACCACGATGACGACTGCGCCGATGACATACCAAGTTGTTGGACCGGTCGTATTGAGCATGTCGTACCCTTCCTCGGCGATTGAGCGCCGCATGATAGTGTACCCATGCCGAGCCGGCTAAACCAACGACCGCTAAGGTAATCGAGCGCCAGCCTCCCGCAACTGCGTAGCGCTCGGCAGTGGTGAGGGGGTTTCAGTTGGCATGCATGGCGGGATCTCAATCTGCACCTTGGGATTCCCGGTGCGCTGGAGCACTGTCGGCGCCGGTTCCGGCGATGCATTGCAGGGTTTAGCTTCAGCAAAATAATGCAGCGTAAAGCCGAGCGCGACGTCTTTCTTCACTCGCTTTCCAAAGAACGTAGTCGCATACTTTATCAGGCCTTTGTCGGTTGTATACGCTCCGGCTCTGATCGCAACGTCTCTAAATGTATTATTGATGCCGAGACAGCTCAATTTTGAGCCTCCCGAAATATCGATCCGCAGGCGCGGCAGGATGCGCAGGTTTGGCGGGCGCCGCGATTCCCAGCCCGATCAGAAAGATCGAGAGCGCCGCGACCCATCGCTGTGAAGCTCGCCGGCCCGGCTCGATGTTTTGGCGGCCCCCTGGATTTCTCATCGAAACTACTACTAGGAACGCCGGTGCATCACCCATCTGGTTTGACCGTTGGAATCTCGGCCAACAACTGCTACGCGCAATAACAAGAGACCGCGGGTGTCCGCGGTCTCTTGGCTATCCTGCGATTCGAACTACAGGCGTGTGGATCCAGGGTGTGACGTTATTGCGCGTTCAGCTGAGCCCTGGGGGTGTCGGATGTACCTTGGCCGCGCCAGGCGGTGTCTTGTGCGCGGGTTTAGTTTGCGGTTTCGAAGGGGTCACGACCTTAGCGCGTGGTGCCGCGGGAACCACGACCTTAGCGTGTGGTGCCGGAGGGATTACTCGCTTCCTAACAGGCGCGACCGCGTGCGTTACGGGCCGGAGAACCGGAACTAGCCTACGCGGTGTCGGTATATTCACCGGTGCAGTGTGATGTGGTACGGGTTTCACCACCGGAACTAGATGATGCGGTGTAGGTCTGATCGCTGGTGTAATGTGATGCGGTATCGTTTTGACCACCGGTACGGCGTGATGCGGTATCGTTTTGACCGTCCGTACCACATTGTGCGGTATCGGTTTTACAACGGGCGCAATGTGGCGATTTACGTGTTTCACCGCCGGTATCGCGTGGTGCGTTATCGGCTTGACCACCGGTGCAATGCGATGGGGTACCGGTTTCACCTTAAGCGTGGCCGGATGCCGGACGACGGTGACCTTTGTTGCCGGACGTGCGATTGGTTTGATTGCCGTGAGACGAATCGGCGCGTGTTT
>JBDTCU010000027.1:0-7795 GCA_039923415.1 Vulcanimicrobiaceae bacterium | reverse complement strand
CTTTGCGATAACCCTGCGCGGGCTGCACAATCAGCGCATGGAAGTTCACCGGCTGCGTTTGGCCCGGGACGCGGTGCAGGCGATGCTTGGATCGCGCGATCCGCTGCCTCAGATCAACTCGATTCTCTCGAGCATTCATTCGGAGCTGCTTAAAGAGACGCTGCAAATCTTAGCCGTCACCAATCCGAGCACCGATTTGTGGGTCACGGTTGCCGGAATCGGTGCGATCCCGCTCAATGACGAGATCGCACTGCGCAGGCGCGCTATGAACGAACTCATTCATGGCAACGAGGTCTTCGCCCGCGTCAGTTCCGAACACCATAGCGTGGTAGCGTTCGCGGCTCGCGACGGGGCCGGTCGTCTGCTTGGAGTGCTCGCCCTCCACCGTTCGGCTCACAGCTCGGCACCGCTGCACACCAAACAATTCGTTAATGCCGCGCATGAGTTAGCACCTTTGCTGCGCGATTTTCGCACGATCAGCGCGGCCCAGAACGCCGCAATGGTCGATGCGCTGACGGGGCCTTGCCAATCGACGCGCGATCTTCGAATCACTACGCGAAACGATCGAGCATGTAAGCGCCGGGTCCGGCTGCGCGGTCGTGCTGTTGGACATCGATAATTTTAAGCGGGTCAACGATCAGCTGGGGCATGCGGCCGGCGACCAATGCCTGCGTTTGGTCGGTCTTGTGATTGCGCGGAACATTCGGGGTTTCGATCGCGCCGGGCGAATCGGCGGCGAAGAGTTTGTCGTGCTGATGCCGGGTGCGGGACGCGATACGGCGGTAAGTATCGGCGAACGGCTCCGGGTCTCGATCGAGCAAAGCGACTTCCGACACGGCGACGGCTCACCGGTAACCGCCAGCGCCGGCGTCGCCGTCGCCGCGACCTCGGACACCGTCGAAACGCTGCTGGCGCGGGCCGATCGGGCATTGTACGAGGCCAAACGTACCGGACGCAATCGCATCGTCGAACTTCCGGCATCATGATCGACACCCACGCGCACGTTCACGACAAAGCATTCGATGACGACCGCGCGGCGGTTGTGAACCGGGCTCGGACGGCCGGCGTCGATGCGATTATCACAGTCGGCTGCGACATGGAAGACACGACACGCGCGCTCGACTGCGCGAGAGAGTACGAGCTTTACGCCTCGGCCGGCATCCATCCGCACGAGGCCAAAGATGCTCCGGCCGATATCGCCGCCGCGTTTGCGCCGCTTTTAACCGATCCGCGCGTGGTTGCCATCGGTGAAACCGGCCTGGATTACTACTACGATCATAGTCCGCGCGAGGCTCAGGTTCGCATATTGCGCGATCAGTTGCGGTTGGCCCGCGAGCGCAACTATCCGGTGATTTTTCATCATCGCGACGCCTACGATGATTTCATCAGCGTGCTGCGCGATGAGTTTACGCCCGAGATGCGGGGCGTCATTCACTGTTTTACCGGCGATGCCGAGCAAGCGCGCGAATACGTCCACGAATTCGGCTTACGATTGGGAATCGGCGGGATACTCACGTTTAAGACGGCTCAACAGATTCGCGATGCGGTACGGGCTGTCGGAATCGATCACTTGATCTTAGAGACGGACTCTCCGTACCTGGCCCCGGTACCGCATCGCGGGAAACGAAACGAACCCGCGTTCGTCAGTCAGACCGCGCAAGCACTGGCGCGCGAGTTGGAGTTGCCGCTAGAGCTTGTGCTGAGCAAAACCGATGCAAATGCGCGTTCACTGTTCGGTTTGGGTTAACTGCGTGCCGGCAGACCAGTTGTATCCGAAGCGCGCGTGGAGCGTGGCCAAGACCGGCGGGGCGTCGGTGCGCAGCCCCCAATCGATTTGATCGTCGACGCCGAAGGTCGCATTGCTCGACCCAATCCAGGCTCGGTTTTCGACAAGCGCCATTTTTTCGTCTAAGTCACAGGTTCGGACGTCGACGCCGGCTTGCTGCAATCGCTCCAGCGCCTGCTGTTCTTTCGGATTGAGATCGCGCGCGCTGACGAGCAAGCGCACCGATACGTGGTGCTCGGCAAGAAGTTTTATCGCCCCGTACACTCTGCGCGAATAACCGAATGACTCGCTCTCGATCTCGACGCCGCGAGCGTGCGTGGCGCCGTACAGCAGGCACGCTTCACCGGAGAGCGCATCGCTCTTGTGGGTCCAGAAGAATCGATTCGGCCCCGAGCGATCGCCCCGCAGCGCGTCCACGATGGCACCGGCGTCGCCTGGAAACGAATCGCGCACGATGAAGTCCTCACCGTCACTCGGCCAATTTCTATCATCGAGAAACGCCACTCCGTCCACCACGGCGGCTTTCATGTGGAGCGGTGCCTCACCAGCCGAGTCATCGACATCTTGCAGACTCGCGTCGCCCCCTAAGCGTTTGACTGCGCTCACAGCTGCCTGGTTAGCTTCCAGCAGCTCTCCGCTCGGATCGCCGAAGGGACGACCTTCAAGACGGAGCGTAACTTCGGTTCCGCGACGACAAGCCGCTTCCAATGCATCCAGGATCACTCCAGCGCGCAGCGTGCAGGCGCTTAAGGTAACCTCCCGGGCGCGCTGGATGGCGGCAAGGAGCTGGTCGGTTGAAGATACGGCGATCATAGCTTCCAATCCCGCCGAAAGCGCTTATCGGCAAGGGCTCAAAATGCTTCAGACGGTAGCGGGTGGAAGCAGAGACCGCAGATGATGGCAACCACCGACAAAGGCGCGTACGTGCGCGACATGTTTGCCCAGATCGCTCCCAAGTACGACCGCGCAAACCGCGTTCTGACCGCAGGCATGGACGAACGCTGGCGCAAGCGTGCAATCGCGCTGCTGGCTCCGCCCAAAGGCGGGGCCGTCTTGGATTTGTGCTGCGGAACCGGCGATGTCGTCTTCCACCTGTTGCGGACCGATCCGACGTTGAAGGTGACCGGAATCGATTTCTGCGAACCGATGTTAGCCGGCGCTCGCGAACGCGCAAAACACCAGAAGCGCGGTGATCTGAGCTTCGTAGAGGGCGACGTTAGCGCGCTTCCGTTCGCGGACCACTCGTTCGACGGTGCGACCATGGGTTTTTCGCTCCGGAACGTCGTCGATATTGATGCGGTACTGCGCGAAATTGCGCGCGTGCTGCGCCCCGGAGCTCGCTTTGTGAATCTGGATGTTTCGAAGGCGCCCAACAAACTTTGGAAGCGATGTTTCGATCTCTATTTTTACGGGGTCGTTCCGCTGGTCGGCGGAATCGTCGGGGGATCTAAGCAAGCCTACAGCTACCTGCCGCAATCGCTCACCCACCATCCCAATGCCGACGATTTGCGCGAGCGTTTCGAGCGCGCCGGCTTTACCCGCGCGCAGTATGTGCCGCTGATGGGCGGTGCGATTGCGATTCACTACGGAAACGCACCTTGATCGAGCAAGCCGGCAGCGATTCGGAACTCTACACGTTAGTTGAAGAGTTCTTTCGCAATTCATTTTCAACCGACAACCTACTGATCACCGAGGCCGTTCGGCGAATGCTGGCGGCGGGCGGTAAGCGCCTGCGGCCGCGTATGACTCTTCTCGCGGCCCAGACGAACGGCGGAGCGGCCGCCGAACACCTGCCGCTGGCCGCGTACATGGAACTGATTCACGTCGCCACGTTGATTCATGACGATGTGGTCGATCATGCCGACACTCGGCGCGGCGTCAACGCGACCGCGGTCGACTATGGAAATCGAATCAGCGTCCTGGCCGGAGATTATCTGTTTGCGTGGATCTTCAAGAACGTCACCGCCAACTACCCGCATCCCATTCCCAACATTCTTTCGGCGACGTTGGCCGCAATTTGCGACGGCGAAGTGCTGCAGCTCCGTGCCTTGGGAAACGTCGATCTGCCGCTCGCGCGCTATATCGAAATCGTCGAAAAGAAGACCGCGGCGCTCTTTGCCGCATCCGCGCAGTGCGGTGCAATCATGGCCGGTGCCGGCCCGGCGCAGATCCAGGGCTTGCACGACTTCGGCCTAGCCTATGGGATCGCGTTTCAAATGAACGACGATCTGCTCGATATGACTGCCGATGCGGCGAGGCTGGGCAAACCGGTCGGCAACGATCTGCGCGAACGCAAGATGACGATCCCATTAATTTTGGCGCTCTCCGGCGGTGATAGTGATCTTCGCGGCCGCGTCGAACGTTTCTTCAGCGGTGGAGATGACGAGTCCATTCCAGAGGTCATTCGCGAGATTGAGCGGCACGCCGGATTTGCGGCAACCCGCGAACAGATCGCACACTACATCGAGCGAGCCAAACGCTGCCTTGACGCTCTTCCACGCAGCCGGTTCAAGGCTGAACTGCTGGACTTGGCAGATGCGCTGCTCGTCGAATAGCTAAGGAGCCAAAGATATGTTACACCCGATTCTCGCGTTCGCGAGTCCGGAAATCATCGGCCTGCTGGTCGTAGGAGCCGTGATTCTCTTCGGCGCCGACAAGCTTCCCAAGCTTGCGCGCAGCGCCGGCCAGGCCAAAAAGGAGTTCATGGCGGGACAGATCGAGGCCGACGAGGCAGCCGAGCGAGCCCGCGAAGCCGCCCGGCTGCGAGCTGAATCGGCTTCCGCCAATCCAATGGACAATGTTGCCACCAACACCGGCAGCGGCCAGGTGGTCCCGAACCCGACTCCCGACAAGGGCACTCAAAGCAGCTAAATGCTTGCCGAGCGGCCGGCCGGTGCTGCCGGCGATCAATGGGATCAGAAAGAGATGAGTTTTACGGAGCACCTCGGGGAGCTCCGTAAACGTCTTATTATTTCCGTGGTTACCGTCGTTGGGATTGCGGTGCTGCTCTTTTGGCCCTCGCAATTTATAATCAAGTGGCTGATCGGAGAGTACTTCAAAGGCATTACGCTTCACGCATTCGGCCCGGCCGACGTTATCATGACCGAGTTCAAATTCTCGATCTATGGCGCAATCGTGATCGGCTTGCCGATCTTGCTTTATCAGGCCTGGATGTTCGTCGTACCGGCTTTTCATCCCAAGACCCGGCGAATGGTCTACTACTACGTGGCGCCGTCGCTGCTGCTGGCGATCGCCGGCATTCTGTTCGCGCATTTTTTGGTATTGCCGCGTGTGGTTCACACTTTGATCGGCGTAACCGAAGGCTTGGCAACGCCAACCTTCGGCATTGAATCGACCCTGAATTTTCTGCTCATTCTGCTGCTCGCATTCGCACTGATCTTCCAATTGCCGATCGTGATGGTCGCACTGGCGAGAATCGGAATCATCAACACCGAGCAACTCGGCTCGTGGCGCCGCTATGCGCTCTTCGGATTCTTTGCCTTAGGCGGCTTGGTCGCGCCGGACGGCAATCCAATCACGATGGCGATGCTGGCGGCGCCGATGTACGTGCTGTACGAAGCGAGCATCTGGATCATTAAACTGCTTGAGAAGTCGTGGCGTCCGGCAACGCCGAGGGTCTAAGCTCGAAGTCTGTGACCGCAAGCCTCGCTCCCGCGCGCTCGTACTTCAGCGAGCTTTACGCTAGTTTCTTACGCACCTTCAGCAACGTGCTTTTCGCAGTGTTGCTGTTTGTGGCGTGGGGCCTGATGACGTTGATCGGCGTTATTGTCGATCAAGGCAAGGACCCGTCGGTGTATTTTGCCGGCTATCCAGCCGCGATCGCTCGCCTCATCCTACGTTTGGGACTCGACAATATCTACCACAGTTACGCATACGTCGGGATAATCGCGCTCATTTTAGTCTCTCTGACGGTCTGCACGTTCAAACGGGTCATTCCGGCGCGCTTGCCGCCACTACGACCGATTACGATCGACAAGATTCCGCTCAGCGCGAGCGTTCGGCTCGTTGGCGATGCCGACAGCGTGCGGGCGAAGGTCGCGGCGTTCTTCTCCGAGCGCGGCTGGCAAGTTCGTAAGCGCGAATTCGGTGGAACCGAATGGGTATTTGCCGACAAGCACAATTGGGCGCGCCGCGGCGTGCTGGTCGCCCACATCGGCTTCGTCATCATCGCGGCCGGAACGTCGATCTATTGGTTCAAAGGGTTCTCGGGCGATGCGGCAATTCTGACCGGTCAAAACGTGACGATTCCCAAGACCGATGCCGCCATTCGGCTCGATGGGTTCAGCTATAAGATCGCGCCGATTCTCACCAAAGGCGGCATGGTTTACCAGCCGATCGACTACGTTTCCCGGCTTACCGTAGTCGGTAAAGACGGCATTCCTCGTCACGAAATACTTCGAGTGAACCATCCGATCGACATCGACGGAACGCTCTACTATCAGTCGAGCTACGGCTTCGGGATGCGGTTTTTGGTAACGCACGACGGAATCCGGGACGCCTCGCTTTCGAATAAGGTGCTGGAGCAAGGCGATGTGCTCACGTTGCCGCAGGGATTGAAGGCCGTGCAATACAGCCAGTTTGTCGGCACCATCGATAAGAAGACCGGGCAGCCGACCGCCGATCCGCGCGTGAACGATCCGGGCGTCGTACTCGATGTTTTTCAAGGTGACCAGCCGGTCGGCTCCGCCCTCGTGCCCCTAAACACCGCAATCGATATCGGCGGCGGCTGGCGGCTCACGCCCCAGAAGTACATTCTCTACAGCGGTTTGCAGTATCGCTACGATCCCGGCGTCGAGCTGGTCGGGATCGGCGCTTTCGTGCTGCTCAGCGGTCTGATCATTGCATTTTACCTGCTGCCGGCTCGCCTCTACGCCCGGGTCGATGAAGCGACCGACGGCACCTGCGAGGTGGGTTTGGCAGCCACCACCGTCAAGGGGTATGATATCTTCGAGGCTCAGTTCCGCGACCTGGTCGCGGATTTTCACTCGGCGGAGGCAACCTAAATGCAGGCAACCACTCACGCATCGCTCGATCAAGTACTGTTGGTCATCGCCCTGGGCGCTTACGTCGTCGCGGCGCTCGCATTCTTCGCCTATCTGTTCTCGCGCGACGAATGGCTCAAACATTTGGCGATCCCACTCACGATCGCCGGCTGCGTAGCGCAGTTCGCGCAGCTGATCGCTCGGTTTGAGCTGACCGGTATTTGGCCGTTGCTGAATCTGTACGGCTCGCTTTCGCTGTTCGCGGCGATGTCGGTTGTAATTTTCGTTGTGTTTGCATTTCGATATAAACTCTGGTTTGCGGGCGGCTTTGTGTTGGCGATTGCGGCAATCGCCGTGGCATACGGCGTAACCTGGAATGAAGGCACGATGCCGGCCGTTCCGTCGCTGCAGTCGTACTGGGCCAAGATTCACGTGCCATTGGTCGTCACATCGTACGCGGCGTTTCTGCTGTCGTTCGTGATCTCGGGATTGTATTTAATGAAATATTACTTCGAGCAAAACCTAGGCAGCCGTTCGGTTGGCTTGTCACCCGCCGCCGCGACTGCGGGCGATGGATCGATGCAATTCTCAGCCGCCTATAGCGGGGTGCGAATCAGCGCCGTTCGAGCGGATACGCCGAACATTGCGGCCGCGGCTGCGCAAGGCAATACGCTCGCGCTTTGGCTCAACACCCTGCCCGGGCTCGCTCAGCTAGATGTGCTGATCTATCGCGCGGTTGCCGTCGGTCTACCGCTGCTCACGCTCGGCATCATCACCGGTGCAATGTGGGCGCACGAAGCCTGGGGTGCCTACTGGCAATGGGATCCCAAGGAAACCGCAGCCTTGTTTTCGTGGATTATCTATGCGAGCTACATGCATTTGCATACCCGCAACCAATGGCGCGGCGTACGCAGCTCGTGGGTCAGCGTCATCGGTTTCCTTTCAATCGTCTTCTGCTATCTCGGCGTCAACATCTGGATCAGCGGCCTCCACTCCTACAAAATGT
>JBDTCU010000026.1:0-7377 GCA_039923415.1 Vulcanimicrobiaceae bacterium | reverse complement strand
ACCGTCGAATCTCGATATACCGCATGCGATGAAACGAATCATCCTCGCCTTTCGTGAGGCCGGCCTGCGGTTCTCGCGCGACGGCTGCGCCTTTCTGGCTCAGGCGCTGGCCTTCAACGCCCTGTTCGCGGTCTTTCCGCTAGCAGTTCTGGCACTTACTACGGTCTCCATCGTAGAGCCGAATAGTCAGCAGCAGGTTCTCAATACGATCAATACGTTAGCTCCGGAGTTGCAGTCGTTCATTGCAAGCAACCTCCAATCATACATTTACGGGCGCGGTATCTCCAGTATTATTGCGCTGCTGTTTATCGTGTGGTCGGGTAAGAATCTCTTCTTAGGCCTGGCTTACGCACTGGACCGCGCGCTGGGCGTTCCAAAGGGACGTCCGCTCGTTCACAATATTGCGTTCTCGCTCGTCACCCTGCCGTTAGTCGGCATTTTAATGCTGATCGCGATGGCGCTGCCGGTCATCCTTTCGATCGTCTTCACCTTCAGCGACCTGCCGGATCGCCAGCATCTCGCCCAACTCGGCGCCTATCTCATTTCGCTGCTGCTGGTATTTCTCGTCACCTTGATGCTCTATACATTTCTGCCGAACCGGCGCGTACCGTGGCGTTTTGCGATTCCCGGTGCGAGTTTCGCTGCGCTTACCTGGCCGCTCGTGCAGCTGGCATTCGCTCAGTACACGATTCATGTGAACTTTGCAAAGATCTACGGCGCTCTCTCGGCGCCGCTGGTCGTGCTGCTGTGGTTCTATCTGATGGGCTCGATCTTCTTATTCGGCGCCGAGCTCAGCGTCGGCTGGGCCCATCTTAAGGGCACCCACGCGGTCCCCGAACTGATCGACGAAATCGACTCGCCCGGATTGGAACGATCGGCGGTGAGCAGGTGAGGTTGCTCTTTATCCACGGCTCGGGATTCACCAGCGAGATATTCGCCCGGCAAGTCGCTCGATTTCCAGGTGCCCTCGCCCCGAATCTGCCCGGGCACGCGTCTGCGGGCGCGGGTTCGAGCGTGGCTGAGTTCGCCGATTTTATCGAAGAGTACATCCGCGCGCACGACCTCGCGGATGTCGTGCTCTGTGGAAACTCGCTCGGCGGCGCAATCGCCCTTGAGATTGGAGTTCGGAGAAACCCCGCCGTGCGAGCACTTGCCTTGATCGGCTCGGGCTCGCGGCTGAAGGTGGCGCCGGTCTTTCTTGAAGGCTTGCGCGACACTTTCGAATCGACCGCACGAGAGATCGCGAAGTTCTTGTATGCGAATCCAACGCCGGAGCGCGTTGACGATGCGTGGGGCAGTATGCAGCGGGTCGGCCAAGATCAGACTTTGCGAGACTTCTTGGCTTGTAACGCCTTCGATCTGACCGAGCGGCTCGGTGAGCTTACGCTTCCAGTCTTGGCGCTGGCCGGAGAATCCGATCTGATGACGCCTCCCAAATATGCGCGCGCCCTGGCCGACCGGATCGCCGGAGCGCAGGTGCAAATACTGCCGCAAGCCGGACACTTGGCAATGGTCGAGCGTCCGGCCGATACGAACGAAGCGCTCATTCGTTTCGTTGCCACCTTGTGAGGATCTCTTTGCAACGTCTCTCCGCCGCATTTCTTTTCCTTTCGTGCGCATTGCTGCTGACCGGTTTCGGCAAGCACGTCGCGCCCAAGCCAACGCCGACACCGACCGCCGCACCGACGGCGGCTGCGACGCCCGCAGCCGCTCCGACGGTCGTCGTGTACCCGTTCACCGTCAGCGGTGACCTGCCGGCCGACGCCGGGGCCAAGCTGGGACTGATCCTCGGTCAGCAGATGATCGCGCAAGGGGGAATCGTCGTAAAACCTGCGCCGGTGGCGGCCCGCAGCGGATACGAGAGCGGCGCGCTCTCCCTCGGCGCGGATTATTATATCAGCGGCTACATTACGCCGGTTGGCGACAATATCTCAATGGTCGAACAGGTGGTCAGCACCTCAAGCGGCGGCGTGATCGTCTTTTCGAAAACCGCCGAGATACAAAGCTATAACGACGCTGCAACCCAAGCCATCGTGCTGCACGACGCAGTCCTTACGCATGCCGGGCGCCTCGATGCTCAGTACAGTCAGCAGACCGCTCCGGCTGCTACACCCACGCCTAACAATACGACCGGGACGTCGACGAACTTGGGCAACCTGGCCGGTATCTTTAAGCGACGCGGGAAATCGGCAGCCGGAACGCCGTTTCCCAAGCCGGTCCGCGCGATGATCGTGGTACGCGTTACTGGAAGTGCACCCCAAGCCGATCGCACGAATGCGTCTACCCTATTGCTGGCCGCGCTCAGTCAGCGCTACACCGCGACGTTTTCGGCGGTGGTCACGGAGAATGTGCGCGGCGATATCAAGAGTATCTGCGGCGCACAGAGCGGGCCCAGCGTTGGCAGCGGTATTCTGAGCGTGGACCGAGTGCGACAAGGCTTTACAACCGTGACCCAGGATACGTTTACGCTGCGGGTTTACAACTGCGACGGTTCGATGCTCTATCAAACTGCGACGCGCGGCGACTCGCTCCAAGCGACCGTCGATGCCGCGGTCAACAAATACATCGCCTTACACCCCGGTAATACGTAACCTATTAAGAACCTAGTTTAAATCGAGTAAGCCGACCGGCAGGTCGACCGTGATTCGCTTTTGTTCGACGCTAATCTGTTTGATGAATTGATGGATCATCGGTACTAAGCTCTTTCCGATAACCAGCATATCCGAGGTTGGGTAGTGGTGGACCGCGCTCACCGTCCCGAGAGAAGCACCGCTGCTCGCGATAAGTTCGCAGCCGATCAGATCCCGATCCAAGTATTCGTTGGGTTCGAGTTCGATCTCGTCGGCGCTCACGTACAGGACGGCGCCGATGTAGGCCTGAGCATCCTCGGCGCTTTCACAACCGTCGAAGGTAATCAGTAAGCGGCCTTTATGATCGCGCACATCAGAAACGGTAACCTCGGTGAATTCGCCATCGCGTTCGCAACGCAGCGTTGCGCCCACGACAAAAGCAGTGCGACCCGCGCTCGACGGGTCGCACTTGAGCTCACCACTGCGGCCAAAGAGTCCGGCAATCCGGCCAGCCTGGAGATCGTCGTTCACTCGGGTGAGGTTGTCTCTTCTTCGCCAGTTTGGGTTCCGTCTACGTCTTGGTCCTCATCTTCGTCCTCGAACGCCTCGTCGGTGTCGAGGATCTCGATCGAAATCTTCCCCTCGGCGGTCGCGCGCACGACCGTGCGCATTGCATGCGCAACTCTGCCCGCGCGACCGATAACCTTCCCAAGATCTTCGGGATCGACTGCCAGTTCGAGCACCGGTATACCGCGCTCGCCGTCGTAGATTTCGACGCTGACCGCCTCGGGTTTGGCAACCAGTTTCTTAGCAAGAAAACCAAGCAGATCGCCGGCACGCTGCTGCGCCAGTTCGGGATCGACCGGCGCGCGAGCCGTCTTGGGCCGGTCTTTGAAATGCGGGCGCCGCTCCGAACGCTCGCCGCTGGGCGTAAAGCGTCGCGGCGGCCGCTCATCTTCCGGCTCGATATCGTCGATGATCGTCTCGCCGGTTGCGATCTTGCGCGCGCCTAGGGTCGAACGACGCTCGAGATCTTCTTCTCCTTCGCCAAAGAGTCCGAACTCGTCATCGAACGCGCTCATTACTCGGCGCCTTTTTCAGATTTCGGTTTGCGTTTGCTGGTCGGAATCGGCCCACGTTCGACCAAGCCGCGCTCGGCAAGTAAACGCCGGACCGGGTCTGAGGGTTGTGCGCCCTTAGCCAGCCAAGCCTTGGTCTTCTCTTCGTTAATGACGACCGTTTTGGGCTCGGTTCGAGGATTGTAGTGTCCGAGAATCTCGATGAAGCGTCCATCGCGCGGAGCGCGAGCGTCGGTAACGACAAACCGGTACGTCGGTTGTTTCTTGGCGCCCATGCGCCGCAGCCTGATCTTAACCATGTTTCCTATCCGTTTGGTGTTGCGAGTGGTGAGAGCACATTTTTTTAGCGTTTTCCCAGGAGGGGCAGGCGCGGTCGCTTGCCGCCGAATTGCTTCATCATCTGCCGGGATTGTTCGAACTGTTTTATTAAGCGATTGATATCGGCGACTTGCGTACCGCTGCCGGTTGCGATGCGCTTGCGGCGCGAGCCATTCAGGATCGCCGGACTGTGGCGCTCGCGCCGGGTCATCGAACTGATGATCGCCTCGACCCGTTTGACATCTTTCTCAGGAATGTCGAAATCCTTTGGTAACGCGCGCGAGAGCCCCGGAACCATCTTTAGAAGATCCGTCATCGAGCCCATTTTTTTCATTTGACGCAGTTGATCGAGAAAATCATCGAGCGTGAACTGCTGCTTGAGAAATTTTTGTTCGAGATCTTTGGCCTGCTCGGCACTATACAGATCTTGGGTTTTCTCGATCAGGGTGAGAACGTCGCCCATCCCCAGAATTCGCGAGGCCAGCCGATCCGGATAGAAGGGCTCGAGCGCGCTGAGCTTCTCGCCCACGCCGATGAACTTGATCGGGGCGCCCGTGACCTTGTGAATCGAGAGAGCCGCACCGCCGCGCGAATCACCATCGAGTTTGGTGAGAATGACGCCCGTGATGCCGAGTCGATCGTGGAAACCTTTGGCGACGCTCGTGGCTTCCTGGCCGGTCATCGCGTCGGCAACCAGCAAGATTTCCTTGGGGTTGACCGCAGCTTTAATCTTCTCCAACTCGACCATAAGATCGTCGTCGATTTGGAGCCGGCCGGCGGTATCGATGATTACGGTCGAGATCCCGAGCCGCTTGGCCTCGTTTACGCCGTCGCGCGCGATCTTGACCGGATCGCCCTGACCTTGCTCGTAGACCGGAAGATCGACCTGCGCGCCGAGTGTTTGTAATTGAGCGACCGCCGCCGGGCGGTAGACGTCGGCGGCGACGAGCAAGCTGCGGCGTCCCTGTTCTTTCAGGCGCAGGGCCAGCTTCCCGGCGTGGGTGGTCTTTCCCGAACCTTGTAAGCCGACCAGCATGATCACCGACGGCGGGGCATCTGAGAATTGCAGACGAGCTTGCGCTCCGCCCAAGAGCGCAACCAGCTCGTCGTGGACGATCTTTATGACCGTTTGCGCGGGAGTCAGTGATTCGAGAACATCGCTCCCGACTAGATCTTCTTTAACTTTATTAACGAACTCTTTTGCAGCCGAAAGCGACACGTCAGCCTCGAGCAAGGCGATGCGTACTTCCCGCAGTACTTCGCCAACCTCGGCTTCGCTTAAACGACCTCGACCGGTCAGGCGCGAGAATATCCCGCCTAACCGGTCGGAAAGAGCCTCAAACAAGACTTACTCTTTCGCCGCGGCTTCGTCAACGCGTGTCACCGCGTCGCCGACGGTTTTTATTTTTTCGGCTTCTTCGTCGGGGATGTCGATATTAAATTCGGTCTCAAAGGCCATCACCAACTCGACCTGATCCAGCGAATCCGCTCCGAGGTCATCGGTAATAGACGCTTCGGGCGTAACTTCGTCCTCATCGACACCGAGTTGTTCGACGATGATCTTCTTAACTTTATCAAACGTTGTGGACATACGTCTCCTATTGGCGAACGGTGGGGTTACTACATCACGATGCCGCCGTCTACGACGACCGTTTGACCGGTCATGTAGCCGGCAGCTTCCGAACAGAGAAAGCTGACGATACCGCTCACATCTTCCGGTTTTCCCAGACGACCGAGCGCGGTACTCTTTATATAGTGGTCCTTAGCCGTCTCCGGCATGTTTTCAGTCATCGCGGTATCGATAAATCCAGGAGCGACGGCGTTGACTCTTATGTTCCTCGACCCCAATTCCTTTGCCAGTGACTTGGTCAGGCCAAGCAGTCCGGCTTTTGCGGCAGCGTAAGCCGACTGGCCCGCATTACCGGTGAGGGCTACAATGCTGCTGATGAGTACGATCGAGCCGGCTCGCTGCTTCATCATCGGCTTGGCAACCGCACCGCACAAATGGAAGGCCGATTTCAAGTTGACGCCGAGCATCTGATCGATGACATCATCCTTGAGCCGCAGGAGCAGTCCGTCGGCTGACTGGCCGGCATTGTTGATCGCGAAATCGACCCGCCCGAAGGTCTCGATCGCCTTGGCCACCGCAGCCTCTACCGCGTCTCGGTCGGTCACATCGGCCAGAACGATCTCGGTTCGGGCCGCAGGGCGGGCGCTGCGACACGCCTCCGCAGTTTCAACCAGCGAGCCGCGGTCGCGTCCGATTAAGACCAGATCGGCTCCGTAACCCGCTAAATCGACTGCGATTGCGCGCCCGATCCCCCGGCTCGCGCCGGTTACCAGCGCCACCTTTTCGTCAAACTTCAATGGCGTCGCCTTGAGCCAGTCGGCTTCGAAGCGTTTCAATACCGTTGTAATCGCTAACGTTCATGACGGTCGGCGCATTCGGCAGGCGCTTCATGAGCGGGGCGAGCACCGGATTGGCGCCGAACTCGACGACCAAATCAAGCTCGAATTCAAGCAGTTTCTGCGCGGTTTCGTGCCAGCGAACTTCGTTGGTAATCGAACGAATCAAATTATGGCGGATGGTCTCCACCGACGCATACGGCGTTGCATCCACATTCGATATCACGCTAAAGGCGGGAAGCTCAAAGTGCCCCGCGTTGACCGCGCGCGCAAAGCGCTCGACCGCCGGATCCATCAGTGCGCTATGCCATGCGCCCGAAACATTGAGCGGCACGACGCGCTTTGCGCCGGCCTCCAACATCGCATCGCCGGCGGCTTGCACGGCCGCTAAGTCACCGCTGATCACTATTTGGGTCGGCGAATTAAAGTTTGCCAACTACAAACGCAGATGCTTCTGTGCGTTGATGCGTTCGACGACATCTCGAATCGTCTGCGCTTCGAGGCCAAGAACGGCGGACATTCCACCGGGGGCCCGGTCCGCCGCAAACTGCATTGCTTTACCGCGCTCGTCGACGATTTGCAGCGCCTCTTCGAAATCCAGCGCTCCGGAGACCGTTAAACTACAAATTTCTCCGAATGAATGTCCGGCACTGACAACCGGCCGCAATGCGTCGCCGGCTGCCTGGTAGATTGCGATATTGGTGACGAAAATAGCGGGCTGACTAAACTGGGTCTCGCGCAGTCTCTCTTCGGGACCGTGCGACTGCAACGCGAGCAAATCATATCCGAGAACCTGCCGGGCGCGCTCGAACACCTTTTTAGAGGCCAGGGCTCGGTGAGCCACATCCATGCCCATTCCGACATTCTGCGACCCCTGGCCCGGGAAAATTACGCCGATGCGCAGGCTCATGCGGCCCAACGCCAGGTGACCGCGCCCCACGACAGGCCGCCACCGAATCCGACGAATACGATGACGTCTCCGGGTTTGATGCGATTGGCTTTAA
>JBDTCU010000025.1:0-6999 GCA_039923415.1 Vulcanimicrobiaceae bacterium | reverse complement strand
GACGACAGTCGAAACAGCAGCCGAATCCGGCGACGGTGCGTTGGGTGCCGATCCCAACCCAGCACACGCGACGGTCCCGAGTGTGAGCGCCGTACTTGCGGTGATCGCTCGTACTGTGCGCGCTTTTTGTGCCAGTCCTACCATGTGCCCCGAACCATTCCCACAAACTGCGATTTATCCGGTCGATGAGGTGTAGGGCTAAAGGCTCAATACTCGCGGGCGTATCGCGCGCAGGCGAGTCAGCAGGCGGCTTCCGTCTTCCCTTCGATCGGGTTCAACCGCGCCACACGCAAGTAACTATTGCGAGTGCGTACCCCGCGTCGGTTTGTGCGCGAACCAAATATCCCGTCGGTGTCCGATCGTAAACCTGGTAACCTGCGCGCAGCGCTTCGGCGAGTGTCTGGAAGGTTATGATTCCCGGCATGTTCGTCCGCCTCCGTAGATAATCTCTTGCCGTTACTATCTCGCGTTAGTATGAAAAAAGCTTGAACCATCCGGAGCCGACGCGGGGCCCTATGGCCTACATCAGCTTTCCACCGAAGTCTTCGGCGTCCAGTACCTGGAGGTACCGCCTGAGTTCGGCTGCGCGGGCAGCCCCGAGTCTCTTGCCGGTTCGGGTTATTAGGCGCCCGGGAATCTGGTGCAGGAATGCTCTAAGAGTCGTGACTGCGGACGCAAAACTCGCGGATTTCTCGCCCGTGAGCGAGAAGATTCGAGCCGATCCGATCGCTCCCAAAAAATCGAGCGAGTCCGCATCGTGCAGTACGATCGCCTCCGGCGTTTTTCCAGGATTGCTGTAAAACATGTGCCCGCGTTCGGCGGCTTGTACGCCGGCAAGCTTCTCCATCGGAAAGCCGGCCGACCGGAGGATTGCACCGCTCTGCTGCGCCGCGCAATCACCGTGCTCCATCTTCGGATTTGCGCACGGCATAAATGCTGCCATATCGTGAAGAAATGCGGCGGCAAATAATACGTCGGTATCGATCTTGAGATCATCGCCTTGTGCCAGACGAATGCCTAGGAGGTAGTTGCGTTCCGAGTGTTGCCAGCCCCACGCTGGATGGATGAACTTTTTTCGCGCCAGGGCATAGATCGTTGCTTTCCAAGGCGCATCCAGGCGTATCCCGGTTACGGTTTTTGGGTCTTGCTGGGAAAAGCCAGGCCTTGCGGCGGCGAAGAGCAGCACGAGCAGCATTGCGGTGGATATCGGATGGAAGCGTTCCTTCATACTTCGGTCTTTTGAAAAAATGCGTTTAGATCGGCGTGCGAGATTCGGTCGGAGATAAAGCTAAAGGTTCCGAGGTCCCGCACTTCAGCCGCGGCCTTTTGAAAGGTCGCCATGACGTGCCCGTGCGGCGCGCCTCCGCAACTGACACGCCGTACACCCAGAGCTTTGAGTTCCGAGATCGAAGGCGTGCCCGCTCCCGCGAGAATATTGAGCGGTGCGCCAATCGCGCTTGCGAGCTGCTCGATCGCGGCGGCATCCGCGACGCCCGGCACGAAAATGGCATCGGCCCCAGCCTCGATGTAGGCGGCGGCGCGCTCGATGCTCAGAGCCAGGCGAGCCTCCGGCGCGCCGATCGAGCGCAGAAACACATCGGTCCGCGCATTGATGACCAGCTCGACGCCGCGCTGCGCTCCGGCATCGCGAATCGCTCGAATTCGTTTGGATTGCAGATCGATCGGCAGCAGCCCGTCCTGGTTTGCATCCTCGAAGTTCAAACCGGCCGCACCGACATCTATTGCACCGTAAGCGGTTGCAATCGCGTCCTCAACGGTCGGCCCGTACCCGCCCTCCAGATCGGCGCTTACCGGAACGGAGACGGCTGCCGTAATCGCGCCGACCGCCTCCAGCATTGCGGCGCGCGACATCCCTTCACCGTCCCGGAATCCGTGAACGTTCGCGATCGCGGCGCTGGTGGTGGCGATCGCCGGAAAGTTCATCGTTTCCAGAATGCGGGCGGTAATCGGATCC
Source organism: Vulcanimicrobiaceae bacterium (assembly GCA_039923415.1). Lineage (GTDB taxonomy): Bacteria > Vulcanimicrobiota > Vulcanimicrobiia > Vulcanimicrobiales > Vulcanimicrobiaceae > JALYVT01. The sequence goes on along the minus strand of JBDTCU010000025.1, from coordinate 5,024 downwards.
CACGCGTTTACGAAAACGAGCGGTTCGTCGGCATGATGCAATGCGCGCAGGCGCGCGGCTTTTTCGGACTGTGTCATGGTTGGCCATGCCCTTCGGAGTGAACGAGGTCGACGGTCGCGATTCGCCTGCATTGAAAGCGTTTCCGCTTGAGAGGGGCGGTCCGGGCCATATCGCGAACGGGCGGTGTCGGCGGCCCAGCCCTTAATGAGGATGAAACGCAGATGAATGCCAGCCTCGAAGCACCCAGCGTCATGTATAACCGCCTGCTTCTCGCCGTCGCGGGACTCGGCGGCCTGCTTTTCGGCATCGATGTCGGAATTATCGCGGGTGCCTTGCCGTATCTGGAGGCGACGTCCGGCCTCGATCCGAGTCAACTCTCGTTCATCGTAGCCGCGGTGCTCTTAGGCAGTGTCATCTCAAGTCTGTTCGCGGGGGCGTTGGCTGATTGGGTGGGACGCAAGAACCTGATGGTGGTAAGCGCGCTTATGTTCGTCGCCAGCATCCCGATGATCGCGCTAGCGCACGGTTTCGGACCGCTGGTCCTCGGGCGCTTGCTCCAGGGCATGAGCGGCGGCTTAATTGGGGTGGTAGTTCCTCTCTATCTCGCCGAGTGTTTGGGCGCTTCGAACAGGGGCAAAGGCACCGGGCTCTTTCAGTGGATGCTGACCTTCGGGTTCGTGCTGGCTGCGCTGATCACGCTCTATTTTAGCTACCGGCTGGGCGCGGTAATGAAATTGGGCAATGCCGCTGACATTTTTGCGTTTAAAGACCATGCCTGGCGCGGCACGTTCTGGGTTTCGCTTCCGCCCGGCATCCTGTTCCTGATCGGCAGCGCGATCGTTTCGGAATCGCCCCGCTGGCTCTTCCGACGAGGCAGAATCGATGCGGCCTTAACCGCGCTTCGCCGGTCTCGCACCCAAGAGCAAGCCGGCTCAGAGCTGCGGGCGATGGAAGTAACCGCCGCCGGAGAGCGCGCAAAAACATCGACCGGCACGAAAATTAAAGAATCTCTGCTGCGCCGTAAGTATGTCGTGCCGTTCATCCTGGCATGCGTCATTCTAACCTTCAACCAGCTCACCGGCATAAACTCGATCATCGGGTACAACACCACGATTCTCTTGCAGGGCGGCCTCTCCGACTACCAAGCTCACATCGGCAGTCTGCTCTTCAGCATCGTGAACTTCGGAATCACCATGATCGGCGTACTGCTGGTCGACCGCAAAGGGCGCAAGTTTCTGCTCTCGCTCGGCAGCGCCGGGATCGTTATCTCACTGGTTTCAACCGGCTTCCTCTTCTATCACACTCAAACGCGGCAAGTCGATGTGAAGCAGGCCGTGCAAGCCATGGTTGCCCCCGATCAAACTCTGGCGCTCTCGTTCAACGGCGCAACCGCAGACAAACTTCTCACGAGCGTAGGAAAAGCTGCCGGCGGAGATGCGCAGTCGCTGGAGATTATCTATTCTTACGGGGCTTTTCGTTCGGTAACCAATATCGTGCGATCCAACGAGATATCGCTGCCGCTTCACCTTACCCGCTCGTTGCCGCCGAATACGGTTGCGGCGTTCTTTTCGAACCCTTTGGGGAATCTCGATGCCTCCCGCAACGCTCCGCTGAATATCGACGCCGCACTCGTCACCCCGGTACCCAGCCAGATCAATGGCTGGATGGTTGCGATTACACTCTTCCTCTTCATGGGATTCTTCGCCGTCGGCCCGGGCGTCTGCGTGTGGCTGGCGCTCTCCGAGTTGATGCCGACGCGCATTCGGTCCAACGGTATGAGCATCGCGCTTTTTCTGAATACCGGAACTTCGACGGTGATCGCGGCAGTGTTCTTGCCCACGGTCGGCAAGTACGGATACTCCACGATGTTCTTCGCATTTGCGGCGTGTACGGTGATCTACTTCGTCACCGCGAGATTCTTTCTGCCCGAGACGAAGGGCAAGACCTTAGAAGAGATCGAGGAGCACTTTGAGTCCTCGGGCAAACACGCAATCCCGGCGCCGGCACCATAGTGAGGCGCGACCTTGTCGGGTACGCCGATCGACCGCCGGACCCGAAGTGGCCGGCCGCCGCGCGGATTGCGGTGCAGTTTGTCCTGAACTACGAGGAAGGCTCGGAGTATTCCATACCCGACGGGGACGGGGTCTCGGAGACCTACTTGACTGAAGTTCCCGGCGCCGCGCTCGGCCCGGGGAAACGCGATTTGATCGTCGAGTCAATCTACGAATACGGCAGCCGAGTCGGATTCTGGCGACTGATGCGAATCTTTGCGCAGCGCGATATCAAACTCACCATATTTGGTGCCGCGCTGGCACTCGAACGCAATCCCCAAGCGGCGCGCGCAATTCGCGAGGCAGGCCACGAGGTTTGTTCGCATGGCCTGCGCTGGGTCGGTTTTCAAAGCATGAGCGAAGCCGACGAGCGCGAGCAGATGCACGCCGCAGTGACGTCGATCGCGCGCACGATCGGCGAACGCCCTTACGGCTGGTACTGCCGGTACGCTCCGAGCGTAAACACGCGCCGATTGGTCGTCGAAGAAGGCGGCTTTCTGTACGATTCGGATGCTTATAATGACGATCTCCCCTATTGGACTCGGGTGGGCGAGAAAGATCATCTCGTCATTCCATACACCCTCGACGTCAACGATATGAAGTTTTCGGTCCCACCCGGCTTCACGTCGCCCTCCGGATATTTCGAATATATGCGCGATACATTCGATCTGCTGTACCGCGAAGGAAAGAGCACGCCGAAGATGATGTCGGTCGGATTGCATGCTCGCCTAGCCGGAAGGCCCGGGCGCGCGGTTGCGCTCGAACGCTTTCTCGACCATGTGAGCGCTCACGAAGGTGTCTGGATCTGCCGACGGGTCGATATCGCGCGGCATTGGATCGCCAATCATCCGCCGGTATGAAACCTGAGAAGACCGCCGTGCTTGCGCGGCTGGACGAACTCTCACGATGCGGCCGTTACGAATTAGGAATTGACCGGCCGCTCGGGAGTCCGCAAGAGCGCGCGGCGCGCGAACTCTTCGCCCGATGGTCAAGGGCAGGCGGCTATGCGCTCTCGCAAGATCGAGTTGGGAACCTATTCGCGCGACGCATGGGAACCGATTCGACGGCCGCGCCGATTCTGGTTGGTTCGCATCTGGATTCCGTCAAAACCGGCGGCGCCTACGACGGCGCGTATGGCGTCGTAGGCGCGCTGTGCGCGCTGGAACTTCTGGATGCGCGCTCAATCGAAACGTCGCATCCGCTTGAAGCGGTAGCGTGGGTCGGCGAGGAAGGCAGCCGGTTTCCGCTTGGATGTCTAGGCAGTTCGGTGTTTGCCGGCATCACCAGCACAGAGCAGGCGCTCCGGCTTACGGACGACGTCGGCATTTCGCTCGCAGAGGCGTTGCTCTCAGATGGTGGGGGCTTACTGCACGGTGTTGCGCTTCGCGAATCCGATGCAGTCGCGGGCTATCTCGAGCTGCACATCGAGCAAGGCCCGATGCTCGACGATGCGGGCGCTTCGATTGGAATCGTCACCGCGATTGCGGGCCAGCGACGCTACCGGGTGATCGTGGAAGGTGTCAGCGGACACGCCGGAACCGTTCCCATGAATCGCCGCTCCGATGCGCTCTGCTCGGCGTGCGAACTGATTCTCGCCCTTGAGGAAGCAGCGCGATCTATCGGGGCGATGGTCGTTACGGTTGGGCGGCTGTTGGTTGAACCAAACGGAACCAACGTTATTCCGGGACGGGTGATCTTTTCAATCGACGCGCGCTCGCCCGACGAACCGCGGATCGATGAGATGGAGAAACGGCTGCAAGGAGCGATCCAAGAGATGCAAGTGCGGCGCACGGTGAGCGTTACGCTGGAATGCCTTGAGACTCGCACGGCCGCGCCGATGCATGCTCATCTTCGCGAAGCGTTGGGGCGAGCCGTTGCACGGCTTGGCGAACGTTCCCTTGAGATCGCGAGCGGCGCGGGGCACGATGCGATGTGTCTCTCGCGGATTGCCCCTACGGCAATGCTGTTCGTTCCGAGCATCGGGGGCCACAGTCACGTCAGCCAGGAGGCCACGAGTGATGCCGACTTGGAGCTGGGCGTGTTCGCGCTGGCCGAATCTCTCGTCGAGGTTGACCGGTATCTGAACGAGAAATAGTAGGAATTATGCGGTTTTTTATCTGCGGCTCGGCGCTTCGCGGTCAACCCGATCATGCGAACCTCGGCGATGCTCGCTTCTTGGGCGCAGTTCGAACGAAACCCAACTATCGCCTACACTCGGTTCGTGACGAGCACCCGGGCGTGTACGAAGTTCTCGAGAACGGGGTCTCAATCGCCGGCGAACTATATGAGTTTACGCCCGAACAGCATACGCACTTGATTTCGACCGAACCGCCCGACCTATACGAAGCTCCGATTCAGCTCGAGGACGGCAGCAGCGTTCACGCGATGATCTACCCGCGTAGCTTAATCGAAGAACGCGGCTACAAAGATATCTCGCACTATGGGGGTTGGGCAGCCTTCAAGGCCGCGAGTTAGCTCCCGCGATAGGTCGTGTAGCCGTACGGTGAGAGCAGCAGCGGAATATGGCATGTTCCGGAATCGGCCTCGATTCGAAAACGCACTGGAATCTCGTCATAAAACCGCTCCGGATCGCCCACGCTGAAGACGAGTTCGTATCGTCCCACCGCCAGCGTTCCACCGAATGGGGCGTTCACACGCCCGTCGCGATCTGTCTGCGCTTGCGCGATAAAGACGCGATCCCCCTCATCAATCCGATAGAGGCGGACCAGTATGCCGCCGGCCGGCAACCCGCGGCCGATATCCAAGATGTGAGTCGAAAGCATGCTATTTCACCTCCGCGCCGCCCGCGATCCAATCGCCGATCTGCGCACGTTCTTGCGATGTCATTCCGGTCAGATTACCGAGCGGCATCGCTTGTGTGAGGACCGCCTCCTGCTCGATTCGCTGGGCGTTCATTCGAATATGCTGGGGCGTATCTAAGAACACGCCGGCCGGAGCCGCCGAGAAGCCCGG
>JBDTCU010000024.1:0-13134 GCA_039923415.1 Vulcanimicrobiaceae bacterium | reverse complement strand
AAATACGCCAGTACATGATTCCCGCAAAGGGGTTCGTTCGGATCGAGGTCGTTACGATGCCGGAAGCCGGATCAAGCTATCCGCTGCGCTTGATCTTCGCACCCGACGACGGCAGCGTGGCCCCCGGTGCGCCCGGCTCCCCAATTTATTGAGCCAGCACTTTTCGATAGATTTCCGCCATTGCCAGCGCACTCGTATGCCACGCGAAGCGCTCGATCGAGCGCGCTCGAATCGCCGGATCCGGCTGCGGACGGCTCTCGAGAATTGCGCCCACGGCGCCAATCCAACCGTGCAGGTCGTCAACGCCTACAACCGGCGCGTCGCCTCGAGCAACTTCGGGCAGCGAGCTCTGATCCGACACGACGACCGGCGCTCCGGCGCACAGACTCTGCGCGACCGCGTACCCAAAACCTTCGTAGCGCGATGGAACTGCAACCACGCTGCAGCCGGCATACGCTTCCAGCAATTTCGAGCGTGACACGTACCCGCGAAAATCGATCCGATCGGTGACCCCGAGTTCTCGCGCCAGCGCGCTGCACTCACGTTGATATGGCGTCGACGGCCCAATTGAGATGACCCGCACTCCGGGAAGCGCGGCCAGAGCGCGAATAATGATCTTCACGTTTTTCCGGCGTTCGACGGTTCCAACGACTAAAATCGTAGGCTCGATTGCCGGCCTGCGTACCAGCGCGCAAACATCTGCGGCGACACCCGGGTAGACCACACTGATCCGATCTTCGGGCAGATCGCACACCTCCAGCAGTTCGTTACGAGAGAAGTGCGAGTCGACCACAATCTGCGTCGCACCGCGATAGCGCTGCAAAGCGAAGCGGCCAAAATAATACCTGGCGTAGCCCCGCGCATGCGCCTGCGCTCGTAACCACGCCACGTCGTGAACCGTAACGACGACCGGCACCGGTGCGTGTAGGGGCATCGTGCCCGACGCGCAGTGCAGGATATCTGCCCGGCTGCGGGCGGCGCGCCTTGGTAAGAGTACTTGGTCCCAGAGCAGGCGCCGGTCGAAACGCCAGGGATCTAGGCGCGGTTCTGCGAGTTCCTCGACATCGACGCCGATCAGGCGCAACGACGCTGCTAGCCCGCGAACGTACTCGCCGATTCCAGTTGCCGTTCCAACCGCCAGCTGTGCATCGAGCGCGACCTTCACCGCAACTCGGCGTCGAGCCGCTTTAAATAGGCGGCCTTCGGATCGATCGCGCGACTGCGCGCCGCATAGGCCCGCGCCTTCGCCAGATCGTGAGCCTGCACCGCGACCAACCCCAAACCGGCGTACGCATCGGCGCTGGCCGGATCGACGTCGATCGCGCGGCGAAAGTAGGCCTTCGCGGCCGCCGGGTCTGCGGTCAGCACCGCTTGCGAAGCGGCGGCTAAGAGGTACTTCTCCGAGAGCGGGGCCAGGGCTAACGCCTGCCGGTAGTAGCGCATCCCGGCGGCCCACCTGGTTGCCCGGCTGGCCGGCTGTTCGTAGCCAAGGGTCGTGCCGAGCTGGCCAAGCCTCCAATACGACTCGGCCAATGCATCCGGGTGGGTGGTGGCCTGCTGCAGCCGATCGCGAATCCGCAGCTCGAGGGCGTAAGCCGCGGCGATCTGGTCCCTTGACGTAAGGCGGCGAACGTCGGCCTGCAGCGCGGCAACGTCGTCAGCTTTCAGAAACTCTCGCAGCGCAATCGTGCGATTGCCGTGAGCCACCGCGATGCGGCCGGCGTACTCGCTCCTTGCCGCCGAGCTCGGCATTCGTTCAACGTGCTTTCCGGCTTGTGCGAGGTCGCCACGATCGAGTGCGGCCCTGGTTAACATCGCTTCCACGTACGGTGCCGGCGCGACTCTTTCGATGGCACCGTAGATCCGCACGCCGATGGACTGCGAGAGATGCGAGGGCATCGAGCCGGGCGCAGCCGCGCCTGCAAAAATCGCATCCGATCCAAATTGAACGATCCCGAGCGCGAGCGCCAGTACCGCGAAGGTCGCGCCGAGGATCACCCGCCCGAGCACTCTGCGGCTTCCGCCGATCAGAACTTCACGGTGAAGTTGAGGTCTTCGCGGTTTTGGGTCAAGTTGTAGGTCGGAACAAACGCATCCTGATACCGATACTGGCGCGCCGAAAAGGTAATGGCGCTGTTGGTTTTTGGAATGTTGTAGGTGAGATTGCCGAGATAGTAATCCTTGCGTTCGTCGATATTGGAACCAATCTGACCGTAGGCGCCCTCATAGTGCTGAGTATTGTACTGCACGCTCAGAGTCAGATCGCGGGTCAGCGGGACCGCCGCTTGGGCGTTAAACGAGCGATTACTCACACCGACGTAGTTCGGCGCGAAGGTGACCGGACTGATCCCAGCCGGCAGAGCCGCCGTCGTACCGGCATCGAAACTCTGAGTCGCCGGATTCCACGGCACGTAAGGAAATGCGGTCGTGTCATTGCGCGAGAGCTGCTCGTAGCGACCCGAGAGATCGAGCGTCACCGCTCGACCTAAAGTATTTACGTGAAACGTCGTCCCGGCACTGAGCGCGTTCTCGCTCTCCGGCTGTATTGAGAAATAGGGGCAAGCTGAATTCGGCGAAGCCGTCCCGCAAAATTGCATCGCGGCATACGAGTTCGGCTGGACCTCCTGCAGATGCTCTCCGCCGACACGCGCATCGAAATGGAGGCCGCCGATGCGTACCGGCGCCGAAAGATTCGCAGAGATTCCTTGCGTGTTCGGGACGAATGCCGAATAGTCGTTGGGTCCGTACGCCTGAAATGGATCGAAGATCGGATACGCGTAAGTGAGCGCGGAGTTGGTTGCCGTTCGCAGGCCGCCGCTGAAGTTGGCGGCCGCGTCCAACTGCTGATTGATCCTCAAGTTGTTCGCAAGGCCGAAGAACCCCGGGAAAAACGCCCCCTGATAATAAGCAAACAGATTCGGTGCGTTTCCGTAATACCGAAACGGCGCGCCGCTGATATAATTTGCGCCAACCGACTGGTATTGCACTTGCGCGTGACCCAAGCCCAAACGGAACCGAAATCCCGCAACCAGCGCAGAGCCGAATCTGGTAGGCGATTCGAACGGTGCCGGAGCGTTCAGATTGCGGTAGCTAGGGTTAAAAATACTGGACGCCGCCTCAGCATACAGTGTCGGCAGCATCGCCGAACGCAGTGCCAGCGGCAACTGGAAATCCAATCCAAAGACGGTGTCGCTGATCAAGTTTTCGGTATAGGCTCCGTTACTGCCTAGAGCGAACCCGGCCGACGGAGCTTGACTGTCGTCGTAGTCGAAAATTCGGTTATAGGTTAGTCCGATCGACCCGCCCGGCAGCGACCGCAGCTGCTGTACGACACGTCCGGTAATCATGTAACGCTGCGGCGCCGTATTGTTGGTCCCGGTAACACCGGTGTACTGGACGGTTAGACGCGTTCCAGGCGGTAGTGGGCTCGCGAACGTAACGCTGTTGTACGCATCGTTGAACGTAAAGCTGTTCGCGATGCCGGCGCAAATGCCGCTGGCGGGGGCGCCGCCGGTAGCCTGACCGGCCGAGTTGAACAGCGTGCCGTCGCAGCTTGAGATGTAGACGGTGCCCAGAATGGCCTTGCTGTTGAGCGAGACTTGCTGCAGGCCCGAGCCGCCGGCCGTGAAGTTTTGCGATAGACTTGCGCCGCCGCCCGGGGCGCCGATCTGCAGATACCCGCCCTGCGGGGGTGTGACGGGAAAGAGAATCGTGTTCGTGCCGTACCCGCTGGGATCCAGCAATCCGGTCGCGTTGCTCGAGTACAGCAGGGTCGGATCGACCCGCGCCGCCGAAAAGAAGATATCGGTCGTACCGTTCAAACGCCCGGAGAACGACAAGCCTTTCAGGTAGGGCTGCAGCGGAGCGCCGTATGACGGATTCTCGGCATTATCCGGCGCTCGAAACGCCAACCCGGTCAGCGAACTGGGCATATAGTCCAACTCGCCAAAGTGTGCGGTCAGATTCGTAATCGTTCCCAATTTGGCGATGCTGACGTCGATGCCGGGTTCGATTCCAAAATGTTCTTGCTGGCCGAACGGGCCGCCGTACTGATAACTCAGAATCCGAATCGGAATTGTAATCTGCAGATTGTCGCCGGCGCGATAGCCCAGTGTGATGTTGTCGTTGTAGCGAAGCTGTACCCCGCTCATCGAGGGATCGAAGAAGTTATTGCTCCAATCTGTTTGCAAAAAGGTCGTCACAAACGGATCGGCTGGACCGCCGCTGATCGTGTGGGGCGTTACTGCGTCTTGCCGCTGCGAGAAGTTTGGCCGAAAATCAGCGTGCACCGAGATCGCTTGGGCAGCCCGAGTACGCGCATCCAGCGTCTGAAGCGACTCTTCCAAGTTGGTGGTGCGTACGCCGAGTCCATCCAGTTCGTCCTTTAAAGCGTCGATGAGCCGCTGCACTTTTTGAATGTCGGCCTTGGATGCGCCGTCGGCCTGAACGTGAGCGACTGCGCGAGCGACCAGAACCGCCATCTCTTGACGGCTCATCGGCCGGTCGCCGCGAAAGGTGCCGTCCGGATACCCTTCGACGATCCCATCCGCAGACAAACTCTGGATCGCTTGATACGCCCAATTGCTTCCGTTGACGTCACTCAGCGGATCTGCGCGCACGATTGCGCCATCAGCCAGCAGCGCTATCAAAAGCGTTGTCGCGTAGGCGAAGCGAGCGAATCGAGTGAGCATTCCTCTCCCCAAAAGCGAACCAGGGCCGATGTTCTTTTATTATCGTCCGAAACGAACGGACGTTACAGTTACGACGCCGGAGGCTTCTACCCCTTAAGGCTTTAGGTCTAAATAGCGCCGGGCAATAAGAAGGGCGGCATAGTCGTCGATCGGGCAGGGCGGGACTTGTAGTCCGAGCGGAATCAGCCGGCGCCAGCCTCGAGGCGGGTGGTCGGCATAGTAGGCAGCACGGGCTCTGAGGCTGGTTTCGCGCTCATCGATCAGGTGAATCGGAACCTCGAAACTAGCAAGCAGGCGCTCGATGTGCGAGGCGTTGGTTCCGCGGCCCAGCGCAATCGCCCCGATAGGGTGGCGGGTAAAGAGTTCGGCGACCGCTGCGGCCAGCTGGTCGACCGTCGCAATCCCCATCTCGAGCGCAGGCGAGCCGGCGTCGATTGTAACGGCATAGCCCACTTTCATGGTGCCGGGGTCGATCCCAAGGGTCGGCTCGTTCATCTCACTGCGGCCGGCTCCAGCGCCACCTTAACCGGAATGAACCCGGTGTGTGAGTAGACATCGATTTCGGAGGTAGCAACCAAGAAATACTTACGGCTGCCGGTGCGCAGCCGCGCTTGAATCGCGTTTCCTTCGGCGACGGTAAGGTCGAGCCGGGTCTGTGATGCGAACCAGATCGGCATGCCGTGCCCCTGGGAGGCGTCCTGGGCGACGGCCGTTTGCAGAGCGGTCAACGCGTAGGGCAGGTTGAGATTTGCATTGGCCTCGACTCCTATGTGCAAAATCGGCTGCCCGGCCTTGTAGATCAGGTGATCCGGGAATGGGGTCAAACCGAAATGCACGCGGTCACCTTTGAACAGGTTCTGATCGGCAGTCGCCAATACCAAAACGTTGGACTGCTGCAGCAGCGACTGAACCTGCACGTTCAGAAACCCCCGCAGCGTCGCATCGATGTTCGCCGGAACCTCAAACGGCTTCAAACCGCGGGGCACGTAATATCCGTTTACGTAATCGACGGTCTGATTGAAGAATTGAAGCAGCGAGGTAAAGCGCTGAGCCGGCGACTGGGTCGGCTTGAGAATAATGCCGTCCAGCGGATTCATTAAATCGTTCACGCCGACAACCACTTCGGTATTTCGGCTCAGCTTCGTCAATTGCTCCGCCTGAGCTTGAAGTTCGTTAACGCGATTGTTCACCGCGTTCAGGCGAAAGAACGCGGTCTTCACCGTTTCAGATGAGAAGATGGCGCCCAGCGTTACGACCAGCGCAATCACGACGCCGGTGCCGATTGCGATGATCGTGGACGTGTAACGGGGACGGATTCCGAACAGCGTCAAACGCCGCCGGCCGACTTGGTGGCCAACCCGGTCGCCGATGTAGGCGATCGCTCCCGCCAGCGCAGCGATAAACAGCACCAGCGCGATTCCGCGTAAGATGTCGTTCATGAGATTAAATCGCCGCTGCCTTGCGCAATCGCTGGCCTCCTATGTAGGTGAAGATAAGATTCGGCATCCAGGCCGCAATCGGCGCCAGCCACAATGCAGCGCTTCCGACGTATGAGAATACCGTTAGGACGATGTAGTACACGAACACGATCGCGACCGCCAGACCAAATCCCAGGCTGGTATTTCCGCCGCCACGCACGGCGCGCAATCCGAAGGGAACCGCGATCAGTGTGAACACAAAACAAGCAAACGGCAACGCCAATTTCTCCTGATAGGTTTCGGTGTACTTGCGCAAATCACCGGCCGAGAGTTGCCCCGAACGGATGACGTCGGCAATCTGCGTGCGGCTCATCTCTTCGGGATTATTGTGAACGACCCGCTTGAGAATATCGGTCGGCTTCTCACCGATTTGAACCTTTGTGGTCGGCGTTCGGGGTTCGGAGAAGATCGTCCCATCCGGATTGAAACGATAGGTGCTGGCATTATCCAGCAGCCATTGGTCGGCCGAAAACTCCGCCTTGTCGGCGAAGATAATTTGGGTCGGTTGGTTCTGGTTGTTGTATTGAATCATCGTAACATGCAGCAGCGCTTGGGTATGGCGCTCCATCGAAGCGGCGAAGGTGACCTGCTGCCCGCCGCCGGGGAGCGGTGCCTTTACGGTCAAATCTTGATTGAACGCGCTGCTGTGGTTGATCACCGTATCGGTAATTTCAGCCACTTGATCGCTTGCGAACGGCACCACCAGCTCTTGCAGAAAAAGCATTACGAAGGAAATCAGAAATCCGGCTACCAGCATAGGCGCGACGATTCGCAGAAAGGTGATGCCGCCGGCTTTCATTGCGGTAATCTCGCTCTCGCCCGAGAGCCGCTGGATCGCAAGCAAGGTTCCCAGCAGCAGCGCCATTGGAAGAACCAGCACAAAGATACCCGGCAATTGCCATAAGAAGACTTCGACCGCGGCCCACAGCGGCGCGTGCTGCGAGCTGATCAATTTGCCGATGTTGAGTATTTGAGTTGCCGCAAAGATCAGCGTGAACGCCAAGAGCCCGAATACGAACGGCCCGCTCATCTCGGTGAGCATGTAGCGGTCCAATATTTTTAAACGGATCGGCGCTCGCAGCATCACAAGCGAAAACCTTCGCCCAAATAGAACTGGCGAGCGACCGGACTATCGAGCACTTCCTGAGCGGTTCCCGAAACTTCGATCTTGCCGTTATTGAGAATATAAGCCCGGTCGACGATCGCTAGGGTTTCGCGAACTTGATGGTCGGTGATCAGCACACCCAGCCCGCGATCCCTCAACTGGCGAATCATCGCTTGAATGTCGGCAACCGCAATCGGATCGATTCCCGTGAATGGTTCATCCAGCAGCAGAAAGGCCGGCTCGGTCGCAATCGCGCGCGCGATCTCGACGCGGCGGCGCTCGCCCCCCGAAAGACTGTCGCCGCGTGCATTAATGAATTTCAGCAGGCCGAACTCTTCGAGCAACGCCGGGAGGCGCCGCTCTTGCTCGTCCCGCGGAACTCCGTTCATCTCCCAAATCAGCCGTACGTTATCGCCGACCGATAGCCGCCGAAAAATCGAGTTCTCTTGGGCCAAATAGCCGATTCCGCGACGCGCCCGCTGATACATCGGGGCGGCGCCCAAATCGACTTCGACACCATCGGTATCCAAATACACGGTGCCCGAATCCGGCTTGACCAGTCCGACCACCATATAAAAAGTGGTCGTCTTGCCAGCCCCGTTCGGCCCCAGCAAACCGACAACTTCGCCTTGCCCGACCTCGGCACAAACGCCGTCGACGACGGCCCGCTCGCCATAGTATTTCATAAGATCGCGCATCTTGATCTGGCGGACTGGTGTTTGCGTCACTGCATGTGTACCTGCGAGAGCGAGAGGTCGGAATCAATCGTCGATCCGGTGAGCGTGTAGCCTTGCTTGGTAATCTTTACATTCCCTTGCCCATGCACCCGATCGGTTGAATGATCGTAAACCAATACGTCGCAGGTAAGAGTGATGCCGGTGCTGGTCTTCGCGTGAACCCGGCCGCTCATCGTGACCTGCTTGCTCTTCTCGTCGACAACAGCCAGTGGCGAGTCGGCGATTAAGGTCGTACCGTCACGATCGTAAAAAATAACGTGCGCGGTGTGAAGGTCGGCATTGGTCGCCGATCCCCGCGTGCCGACGAATGATTTGGCCTGCACCTCGTAGAGTTTGCGATTTCCATCCTGCTCGATGAATCGCACCGGCCGGCCGGCCTCTCCGCGTCCGGTGATCTGAAGCGGCAGCAACGTGGCGTCCGCTGCCGGCGAGGCCGTGGTGGCGGCTGCCGGCGCGACAGCTTGCGGATGAGGACTGCACGCCGCAAGGCCGAGCATCCCGATCAGCAGCCAATGGTTTCGCCGGAAAAGACACTTGCGGTTCAGAGCTCTTCTCCGAGTCCCGATTGCGCGCAAACCAGCGCCAGCGCCATAAACGGCAGCCACAATCCGAAAATCACTACGCTCACGGTATCGATCAGGCCCTGCACCCAGGTTCCAACCAAACCGCTCACAATCGCGATGGCGATGGAGGCTTGTACCGGCGTGGAACCGCGCAACCGCTCGCGAAAGATCGCTATGAACCGTCCCCACGCGTAGAGCACCGCAAGAATTCCCACCAACCCGGTTTCAGCAAAAACGGTCAACAGAAAACTATGCGCGTGAAACGCCGTCGCATCCCCGTCCGGCAGACGTACCAACGGATAGATATTTGCGAAGACGAACGGACCGACGCCGGTGAGCGGAAAGCGCCGAACCATCTCGATGCCGGCCTGCCAAATCGAGATCCGCGTGTAGTTCTCCGACGGGTTATGGTGTGCATTAAAGACGACTAGGACCGCCACGATACCGGCTGCCAGAAACGCGGCTGCATACCTGCGCGAACGCTGGCGCACAAACAGATAGAATGCCGCCGCAGCCGCAAGGCCGACCCACCCGGCGCGCGAGAACGTCATGACGAATGCGATCAGGCCGCCGATCAGACCGGCGATCGCCAGGATGCGCAGCGATTGCCGGCGCGTCGCACGCGCAATCGCAAACGCAACCGGCAGATATATCAGCAGATAGCCGGCCAGTTCGCCGGGCAGAATAAACGTCCCGATCGCGCGGCCGTGACCGACCGTGAATTGATCGGCGGGCACGCGAAGCAGCACCATCAGAATAGCCAGCACCGAAGAAACTGCGCCCGAAAATACATATGCATGGAAGATCGCTGAGGCGACTTTGGGCTCACCGTAAAAACGCATCAGGGTGAAATGCCAGATGAGTCCCATGCCGAAGATCCCGATGAACAACAGGCCGCCGGCGGGATCGAAACCGAGCAGCGAGCTGAGCAGTGCCGCGCCGAACCAGATCAACAGCGCAGGCAGGGTCGGCGGCCGCTCGCGTGGCGGCGCAAGCAGCAGAATCGCGAAGTAGGCAACCACTGCGGCCATCAAGCCCAACACCCCGACGGCGAGTCGCGGCGAGATCAGCGATACCCCCGGAATAGTCACCGCAGTGAGCGCGATAAATGACGGAAAGAGCGGGATCGCAAGAAACGTGAGCCCGAGACCATAAGGCAAGAACCGCCTCATGCCGCCTCTGCGATCGCAGCGATCGCCTGCGCGATCGCATGAACGCCGCCCGGCGGACCCATCCGCTCGCGGCCGATCGCTCCCATCGCCGATCGCAATGCCGCGTCCTCAAGCAACGCGAGAACCGCGAGACTCGCCTCCTGCGCATCCCCGCGAACGATTTTCAGCGCATCACCCAACAATCCGCGTTGTCTCTTCCGATACCAGACGCTCTTCTTTTCACCGGCGAGTTCGAACGCTACCACCGGTACGCCGGCAGCGGCCGCCGCCTCGTTAGCGGTTCCGGCCTGGCCGAGCACCAGGTCGGTGCCGGCCAGCAGCGCGCCGACCGGGCCGCTCCAAGCGCGCACCACGGCACGATCGCCGGAGCTCAACACAAATGGCACCTGTGGTTCTTCGCTTCGAACGACGCTCCAACCGTCCGCCCGCAGCAAGTCGGCGAATCGGACCGGCTCCAGGCCCGGGGCGATCGAGAGCAGCGCGCCGACATCGGGGCGCACATCCGCAATTCGCCGCACGACCGAACATAAGAACAGCGCGTCGGCATATGCGGCTGCGCGGCTTCCTGGGAAGAGCGCGAACTGCTGCTCAAAGCACTTCGGAACGGCGATATCGGTTGCGTAGAGATCGACGATCGCATTGCCCGGCGCTTGGGCGGCGACCCCGTGGCCGCGCAAACGCTCTGCGGTCGGCTCGTCGCGCACGAAAATCGCGCGCGCATGACGCAAGACTCGCTCTTCCAGCCGGCCGTAGGGAGCCACATAAACGCTCTTTGCGGTTCCGACGTAGACGGTCGGCGAACGCAGTTGCAAGGCCATCAGCAGTCCGAACACATCGCCTACCGCAACGACCACCGCATATGTCCCGCGCGCGCCGCGCAGGAAGCGCCGCTGCTGCAAGGTATGCGCGAGCAGTCCCGCGTGCAGATCGGCTGCGATATTGGGCAGATTCCCCATCGCGATCAGTCCGCCGCTGGGAAGTTTTCGCCGCGGCCCGACGTCGCGCATCTGGGATGGGTGTCCGAACTCACCAACCAGAGCGAGGTGATCGCACTGAACGGCGCAAAGCGCCGCAAGCTCGCTCGCTAAACGCGCGGCGATCGCCTCCTCGCCATGACCGTTGCTTACAAAGAGAATCCGTTTCACAGCAACGGCAGCAGATCGAAACGCAGCACTTCAAATCGTTTACGGGCTTCGTCGTACTCTATTTCGCTGCGCGAGAGATATTGGCCGTACGGGCCGGCGTGAACGATCGGAACTCCACCGATATACTCCGGCCGGTGCAGCGTATCGTGACTGTGGCCGCCGAGCAGCAGATCGATTCGCGGAACTGCCGCGGCCAAGGTGCGATCGAGCGATAAGCCGAGATGCGAGAGCACGACCAGCATATCGCCGGCTGCAAGATTTTGAGCGTACTCCGCAACGACCGCACGCGGATCGAGAAACCGCCAACCGAAGATGCGCTCCCACGGACTTCCGATCGGATACTGCATGATGAGCAGCCCTAGAAGATGGACCCGAGTGCCGTGGTACTCGATGACCCGCGAGCGTTCGAACGGCAGCGTTCGCCCTTTGGTGTCGAGCAGGTTGGTGCAGATGAGCGGATGCTTCATCTGCGCCGAGCGCGCCTGCAGCAAGCCGAAGAGATAGTGAAACTCGCGATTTCCGATCGCTTGCGCGTCGTAGCCGGCCGCGTCGATCTGTGCGATGATCGGTTCGTCACGATGGTACACTGTTTGGCTGCCGCGCAGCGAATCGCCGCAGTCGAAGAGCAACCCCGGCTCGTCCTTACGCAGCGTCTGCAGTTTCGGCCCGAACCCGCCGTGATTGTGAAGATCCGAGGTGTGGTAGATGCGTATCACGATTTAGCCAATTCGAACGCATAACCGGCCGCTTGCGCAAGCGCGTCGCCGGGTCCAAGAGCCCTGCGCAGATCCAGCAGCCGGCGATACTGAGCGCCGGGATCGGCCAGCAATTCGTCCATCTCGCGCGCCAACTCGGACGGCGTGGCGTTTTCTTGCAGAAGCTCCGGCAGCACGCGCCGCCCCAGCACTAAATTTGGAATGGTAATTGCACTGCCGTGGTAGACGCGCCGAGCGATCTTGGCTTGGGCGCGGGAAAGAATGTAGAGCGCGATTGACGGAACGCCGCTTAGCGCGGCTTCCAACACTGCGGTTCCTGAGGCGATCCAGGCTGCATCCGCACCCTCGAGTGCGGCGCGCGCCGAGCGGACAACGCAGATATCGGAGAGATTGCGCGCCAGAATCTCCCCTTGAGCCATTCGCTCGGCGGGAGCATCAGCCGCGCCCAGAATCCCCCGCAGAGCGCAGCGCTGCGCTTTTAATAAAGCGAAAGCGTCGAGCAGCGCAGGGATATGATAGCGTAACTCACCGCCGCGGCTTCCCGGCAGCAGCCCGACCGTTCCGCCGTCCGGCGGCGCGGCAGGGCGAGCCGGCCGGGCGATGTATTCGCCGACTAACGGGTGACCGAAATAGGCGATCGGCAAACCGGCCGAGCGATAGAAATCGCGTTGATGCGCAAACGGCGTGAGCGGCGCCGTGTATAGACTGACGGCCCGAGCTTGTTTGGGACGATCCAGCCAGGCTCCCGGCGGGAAGAAATAGAGGATCGGCCTGCGATAGCCGAACCGGCGCAGCGACCGGGCGAGCCGCAGATTGAAAGCCCCGAAATCAACCAGAACGATCAGGTCGGGCCGTTCGCGCAATAAGTGGAGGAGAATCCGCCAAAAGACCAGCAGCAGCTTGGGGATTTTTGAGATCGCCGAGATTGGGCCCATCGACGACCAGCCGTCGCTGCGCGAAACCACTGTAAAGCCGGACTCCGCCATCCGGATCGCACCGATGCCCGAGAACTGGGCGTCCGGATCGAGCTTCGCGATCGCGGCGGCTAAGAGCGTCGCACTTAGCTCTCCCGACGACTCGCCGGTGGAGAAAAAATAGCGCACTACCGCGGCTCACGCACCGAAGTTACTTTAACAGAATGCCGCGCTGCGAATCGGCTTCTAAGAAGGCGATCAGTTCGCGCCCTTGATCGGTCCCTACCGAAGCCTTCATCTCTTCGAGCGCTTGCGGCAGATTGAGTTTAGAACTGTACATCAGCTTGTAGCAGCGTTTGATCTCAGCCACCGCGTCGGTTGAAAACCGCGCCCGTTTCAGACCGGTGGTGTTAAGCCCGTAGGGTTTGGCCGGGTTGCCTTCGACCAAAAAGAACGGCGGGATATCCCGAACGATCTTGCTGAAGCCGCCGACAAACGCATAATCGCCCACCCGAACGAACTGATGTGAACCGGCCATTCCGCCGATGCCGGCGTAATTTCCAATGATGCAGTGGCCTGCGAGTTGCGCGAGATTGCTCATCGTGACCCCATT
>JBDTCU010000023.1:0-2777 GCA_039923415.1 Vulcanimicrobiaceae bacterium | reverse complement strand
GCGGCACCGGCTGGATCGAGCAGCTGCTCGCGGCCATACCCACCGTATTTTTGAATGCCTTCCAAATATCCAATCCGCTCGAACGGTCGCTTGAATGAGATCGTCTGTTCGCCGATCGGCAGAGCATCGCCGCCGCCGGTGAGTACCGCGACCAAGTGCGCGATCAGTGCCTCATTGAAATCGAGCATGTCCTCAACGTTCCAATACGCCGCGTACAGTTCCAGCATCGTAAACTCGGGATTGTGAGTGGTGTCGATGCCTTCGTTTCGAAAGATGCGTCCGATCTCATACACGCGTTCCATTCCGCCGACGATCAATCGCTTTAGATTCAGCTCGGTCGCAATTCGCAGTTGCATCGACATATCGAGCGCATTACAATGCGAGCTGAATGGCCGCGCTGCAGCGCCGCCTGCAACGTGCAGCAGGGTCGGCGTTTCTACCTCGTAAAATCCCCAGGAATCGATAAACCGGCGCATCTCGGAGACGATCTTGCTGCGCGCGATGAAGACATCGCGCACATCCGGATTGACGATCAGATCGACGTATCGCTGGCGATAGCGCTTCTCGACGTCGGTAAGTCCGTGCCACTTATCGGGAAGCGGCGCGAGTGCTTTCCCTAGGACCGCAAACGACGTCACGTGCAGGGTCAATTCACCCATCTTTGAGCGAAACATAAAGCCGCGCACGCCGATCAGATCTCCGAGATCCAGCGCGGCCCAATCGGCGAAGGTGCCTTCACCGATCTCATCCTTGCGCACATAGAGTTGTATCCGCCCGGTGCGATCGTGCAAGTCTGCAAAGATCGTCTTTCCCATCTTGCGCATGCTCATCAAACGGCCTGCCAGCGACCAGTTCTCGGCCTCGGCGTGCTGTTCGGGTACTAAGAAGTCGTATCTCTCGCGCACTTCCTGAGCGTGGGCGGTCACCTCGAAGCGCGTCTGGACAAACGGATCGTTCCCGCGCGAACGCAAAGCGGCCAGATTGTCACGTCTAGCCGCTATCAGTGCCTGCTCGCTTTTGCCCAGCGGCTCAGGTTCCACGATTAACTCGCCTTCTTTGCGACTTTCTTGGGTGCGGTGCCCGCAATCTGTTCGATTTTATACTTTACGACGCCGCGCGGCGTAGTGACATCAACGGTATCGCCCTTCCGGCGGCCGAGCAACGCGCGACCCAGCGGCGATTCATTACTGATGCGCCGATTCGGCGGATCGGATTCAGCCGAGCCGACAATCGTAAACTCATGGCCGCCGCCCGCTTTGAGTTCTTTCACTTTCACCATCGAGCCGAGATGAACTTCGCCATCATTATACTCGCCATCGTCGATAATGCTCGCGTTACGAATCATCGCTTCGAGCTTCATGATCCGGCCTTCAACAAACGCCTGCTCTTGTTTGGCGTCTTCATACTCCGCATTTTCGCTGATGTCGCCGAACTCTTTGGCCTGACGAATTCGGTCGTTCACTTCTTTGCGGTGAACGGTCTTCAACTCGTCGAGCTCGTCTTCGAGCTTGACCAGGCCCTCTCTGGTAAGCGCGATCTCTTTTTCGTTCAAGAAAAGACCCTCAAGATTCTAAGAAAAGCGCCACCGGTAAGCGCCAGCGCCGATGCTTCAGGTCAGCCCAGAGGTTCCCCTGCTGGGTTCGCCTACGCCGAAGCTGCGAATCGGTAGTCTAAGGACGAAGAAACGGCTAGCTGAGGTCGATTACGCGAGGGCGCAGATGGAGTTCGGCGAGAAGGCGCTCATAGTCGGCCGGCGTCACTTCGCTCCATTTCTTGCCGACGATGGCGATCAGAGCCGCTTCGAGCACGTTGGTGCCGAAGGAGCGGCCTCCAAAATCGGGTGTCGTGGTAATCAGCTGCCTGACGCCGCGCTGGCGGAGTTCTGCCACATCGTTGTCGGTGACGGTATTGGTAAGCACGATCTTCCCGCCCAAATCGTCCGGCATAAATTGTCGCATGAAGTGGAAATCGCCGGCGATGATATCTGCATCGTGATAGTACTGCGGATACTTTGGCTGCGGCGGCCGATCTTGTTTCTTTCCGGTCGGATAGAAGAATTGAAAGGGAAGCTTGCAGGCGTCCGGCAGATACTTTTCGGCCATCTCTTCAAACTCGTGCAGCCCGCGCACCGGTTTATCCAAATCCAGCGCAAAGATGAAATCTCCGAACAGTACGTCGGCACCGGCTTCAACCAGCGCCTGCGCCATCCCAAACCGATCCAACGCGCTGACCATCAGCACGTGCTTGCCGGCTAGCGAAATCCCAAGCTCATTCTGCAGATAGTCGATCGCCTTGCGCTCGAGCGTGTTTTTCAGTCCGCTGCCATCGACGACCGGCGTAATCTTCGCCGCTTCCAACAGCCGCACTCCATCGCGAAGTGCAAACCGATGCTTGCCCGCATACAGATACACATCGATTCCACCCAGCCCAATCGCGTCTACGTTCCCATCCAGCTCCGCGATCTCATGCAGGGCCTTATCCAATTTCCCGTCAGTTCCCACCCGCGAAATATCAAATACTTCACCCAGCAGTTCAACCTCCGCGCGATGATCTCTCGATCGCGACCCCAGCGATACCGAAACAACCTTCTTCATACACTCACGCTCCAACACCACATCCAAAACAACTTGCAGGTTTCTGTGCGAGGGTTATTCTGGGGGACTCGTGTCTGTTGCCGGGGCCTCTGAGAATCGTCTCGCAGGCCGGATGGCGAAGAGGCGATTTCAGGGAGCAGCGTTTTTCCACGATGGAAAAACGTGGGCGTCCCCGGCAGCAGG
>JBDTCU010000022.1:0-7071 GCA_039923415.1 Vulcanimicrobiaceae bacterium | reverse complement strand
CCAGCCGATGTCGGTCTTGGACTTTTAGGGGGATACAAGCGCTTGTTAGAAACTCGTCGTTGCTTCGCGACTCTGATGCTGTTCGCGGCCCCTGCTGGGCTGCGGCGGCTCCGGTTCGCCGCCGGGTGCCCCGCACGGGGCGGCGGTCCCGTCTCGCTCTCCGGCCTGCCGATCTCTATTCCGTTTGCGGCGCCGGCCGGCCCAGGGTCGGCATATATTCCCTCCGCTACCTCGGTGCCGGCTGGAACCACGGTCACGATTAGTTCTAGTTCGAGCGCGCCTCCGGGCGCTCCGGTTCTGCAATCCACCCTCCGGCACGCAGGGTCTGCGGGCGCAACCACCGAGGTTCCGATCGTGTACGTCACGGCGATATTT
Organism: Vulcanimicrobiaceae bacterium; assembly: GCA_039923415.1. Lineage (GTDB taxonomy): Bacteria > Vulcanimicrobiota > Vulcanimicrobiia > Vulcanimicrobiales > Vulcanimicrobiaceae > JALYVT01. Next base: position 6,696 of record JBDTCU010000022.1, on the reverse strand, counting down.
AGCGCCACAAACACACTCTAGGATTGCTCGGGTTCCAAGTTCTTTTGGGATCGATCGGCCCTCAGAACGGTCCGCTCTATATCGCGCTTCTCGATCCAACCGTCAATCCGCCGGGATGGCAGTTGAAGACCGAAGGGCCCGGCGTCGTCAGCGGCAGCATGTGAGTTTTGTGCAACCCGCAGCGCCGTTTACTTTTGCTGCGAATAAGCCGTACGTGTTCGCACTCTATCAAGTCGTAACGGGCGTCCCGCCGACATCTCCACCGACCCCGCCCCCCGCAAGCGTATTGAGCGTCAACCCGACCAGCGTAACAGATCATCGGAACGGGCGCCAACGCTAGGCCTGGCCGCGTGCGGCGGAATGGGCGGGACATCGAGTCCGGTACCCGGGCCGGTACGATCGCCGACCACTAACGGAAACACGTTCAAGACGACCTTCGCGATCACCGTACCCGCCGCGCAAATCGCCCTCGGCGAGAAAGCCGCAGGACATCGGCGCGGGCGTTACGTCGGTGACTATCACGCCATTTACCATTCACGTACCGACGAGCAAATTAGCCGACCGGCGTGGCGCTCGACTCGTCGGGCAATGTGCAGCCGCGCCGCTACAGACTGGCGCGGAGCGATCCGTGATGCTTCTCTAGATGGATGCGAGCCGAAGCCGCATCGATACCGCGACGCGCCATGATGACGGCCGTTTTCACGCTGCCGGCCTCCGCCAGCAAGGCTTGCGCGCGCGCCTCATCGAGCGATGAAAGCTGCATGACCAGCCGGGTCGCGCGCTTGCGTAATTTTCGATTGGTCGGCACCACATCGACCATTAAATTATCGTAGGTCTTACCCAGCCGAATCATCACTCCGGTCGAGATCGTGTTTAGCACGATTTTTTGCGATGTACCGGCTTTTAGGCGCGTCGATCCGGTCAGCGGTTCGGGACCAGTTTGAACCACAATGGCGGCATCGGCCGCCGCGGCGAGCGGTGAGCGAGCACTGTTTGCCAGCGCTATCGTCCAAACGCCCTGCAGGCGCGCCTCCTCGAGCGCACCAATCACGAACGCCGCCGTGCCGCTGGCCGAAACTCCCACAACGACATCACCTGCGCGAGCGTGATCGCGCAGTTCGCGTCGTCCCGCGTCGGCGTCGTCTTCAGCGCCTTCGACCGCCCGAATCAACGCGCCGGTACCGCCGGCAATATGGGCGCAGACCAGGTCGGGCGGAGTGCCGAACGTCGGCGGCATCTCGGAGGCATCTAAAAACGAAAGCCGCCCGCTCGTACCGGCGCCCACATAATGCAGGCGGCCGCCGCGAAGCAAGCGCTCCGAAATAGCATCGATCGCCTGCGCGATCGGAACGGCTTGCGCCAAGGCCGCATCGACCGCATAGCGCTGCTCGTCGATTAAAAGTTCCGCGAGTTCTACGCTCGCGAGCTGATCGAGCCCCAGCGTGCGTGGGTTGACGTCTTCGGTCTGCGGCAGATTTTCAGGCATTATTTCCCTAATAAGGCTTCGGCCAGCTCCAGCGCACCGTGGTACGCATCGCGCGGCCGCTTGATAAGCCTCATCTGCGGGAGATCGCTTTGAAGCCGGGTCTCAAGCAAGAATGAGAGCACGCTATTTTCGCGCAGCAGGCCGCCCGCTAATACAATCGGCGCCTCGGCGTCCTGCAGGCCGGCGGCTTTCACGACGGCTTTGGTGAGATCGCCGAGTTCTAACGCGGCCGCCTGCACGATCCGATGCGCGAGCCGCTCGCCTGCGCTTGCCGCCTCAATGACGTACGGCGCCAACGAAGCGATGAGCCCAATCGGCTGCCGGCTGCCATACACGTTCGCAAGCAACCCCGGACGCGTCCTAGTGTCCAGCCGCCGCAGCACTCCCGCGATAAAACCGTCGAGCGGCGCCCGCCCGTCGAAGTACTTCAACACGTATTTTATTGCGCTGCTCCCCATCGCGTAGCCCGATCCATCGTCGCCGAGCAGATACCCGTATCCGCCGCATCGGTAGTGCTCGCCGTCGCGTTCGGCGTACGCGATCGAGCCTGTTCCCGCAATCAGCACGGTTCCGTCTCCGGTCGGAACAGCCGCCCGCAGCGCAATCCGCACATCGTCTGAAACGACGATCTGCGCGGTCGGATAATGCGCGCGCAGCATCCGTTCTATCTCGGCGGCTACGCCGTCGCGCGAAGTGCCCGCCGCCCCGACGTAGATCGCATCCGGTGCTTGACCGTTGCAGACTGCGTCGATCACCTGCGCGATGACGTCGGCCGCACCCGCCGTGCCTAACGCCGTCGGGCTTGCTCCGCTCCCCGAAAACGTCTGCTGGAGCGCACCGTCGCGGGAGAGAGCGGCGATCGTCGAGGTTCCCCCGGCATCCACGCCGATTGCTAACCCGCGCATTCGCGTTCAACTTTCGCGAGCAATCCGGCTAATTCAAACGGTGCAATCGCGCCCAACGGTACGGCTCTGGATGCTCCGGTCGCGCCCGTCAGATTGGCCGTTCGTCCCCGCAGGGTCTCGTATCCGAGCACGGCAAATGCCAGCGCCTCTTTGCCATCGACTGAAATTCCCATCGCAGTACTCGGTTCGACGCGATAACCGCTAAGCCGTTCTTCAAGCCTTCGCAGCAGTTCGCGATTGTGAACGCCGCCGCCGCTCACAATGATGTGCGCACCCGGCTTGCTGACCGACCTCACGGCATCCGCAATCGAGCAGGCTGTCAGCGCCGCCAACGTCGCAGCTCCATCCTCGGTGGTCAGCGCCCCCAATTGCAGTTCGTACTCGGCTAGAAATTGCGAGCCGAATTGTTCGCGGCCGGCCGACTTTGGGGCAGGTTTCGCGAAATACGGATCGGCGAGCATTGCTGCCAATACTTCCTTGTCTACGTTTCCGTGCGCCGCCAGCCGCCCATCGCGATCGAACGTCATGGCCCCACCGGTTCGCTCGCGCACGAAAGCATCGATGAGCATGTTTCCCGGTCCGGTGTCGCAAGCCGACAGGTTGCCGTCGGTCGGCAAATGGGTGAAATTTGCGATGCCGCCGATGTTCAGCGCTATTCGCTCTTCGCTCGAACTTTGCAGCAGCAACCGATCGACATACGGCACTAGCGGCGCGCCGTGACCGCCGACCGCGCAGTCGGCGCTTCGGAAATCGTAACAGACGCTGGCGCCGATCGCTTCACGAATGACAAAAGCATCACCAATCTGCAGTGTAATCGATTGTGCGCCGTCGTGATAGACCGATTGTCCGTGCGAAGCAACGTAATCGATCCGATGCGACCCCAATACCGCTCGAGCCGCGCCGCCGAATGCGCGCCCGATCGCACTGTGCAGTCCGGCGAGGGCCGCAACGGTTCCGGCATTCGGCGGCAAGATGCATCGCAGGGCGGCGGCGATCGATGAATCGTAAGCGACGGTCCGAAATTCGAGCAGTTCAAGGTCGTAGGTCGGGCCCGCCGGGAGAATCCGAACCAGCGCGGCATCGATTCCGTCGAGCGAGGTCCCGCTCATCAATCCAACCGCAATCATTGCAGCCCTAAATCGACGATCATGCCTTCATAGACGGCGGCGCGCAAATCGCGGGTGTCGTTTCGGCCGTAATAGACGCTGTTGGTGAGCAACACTCCGCAAAGGTCGCGGGTGGGGTCGATCCAGATGCACGTGCCGACAAAACCGGTGTGTCCGAAACTCTCTCGCGCGAAGAAGCGACCGCAGGAATTAGTGTCGGCGGCTTTTAGCGCCCACCCTAATCCGCGATGCAAGAGAGTCGGATCGTCGGCTTGCCGGCTTGTCGCTTCACGCACTAAGGCTTCCGGCAAGAGATGGTTCGGTCGACCGCGCAGCGGACCCAAATAGATCTCGCCGAGTCGCGCAACATCAAGTGCGTTTCCGAACAGCCCGGCATGCCCCGCAACACCGCCCATCAGATAGGCTTTCTCATCGTGTACGAAACCCTGCACGCGACCCCGCCACCCGTCATCTTCTGTAGCCGGAATCGCTGCGCGGGCATGGAGTCGCGGGCGATAGCTCAGCCTTGGACTCCTCATTAGCGCCTCAACCAAACTCGCCAGCGACCTCTCGTACAACCGTTCGCAGAGAACGCCCACAACAATAAATCCGAGATCGCTGTACACGACGGCTTCCCCGGGCACGCCGACCAACTCGCGGGCCAACGCAAACTCTTCAACATTCGATCCCAGGAGTTCGCGATAATCCGCACCCGAATTGATCCCGGAGCTGTGCGCGAGAAGCATCCTCAAAGTAATCGGTTCGTGAGCGGTGCCGCGCCAGCTCGGAAACCAACGCGCAAGCGGCTCATCGAGTGCTACTAAGCCATCGGAGACCGCACGAAGCGCGATGGTGGCCGTGAAAAGCTTGCTGAGCGATGCTAGATCGAACGCGGAATCGACCAGTACCGGCAGCCCGGCTGCATCGTCGCGCGTCAGGCCATAGGCACGTTCGAATACGGGAGCGCCGCGATGCTCGACCCGCACAACCGCACCGGTAAAGCTCTTGCCGCTGGCGCTGCGCAATACGGAGTCGATCGTCGGAAATAAATCGGCGGTGCGGCTCAAAGACTCACGGGCAGCTCTCCGGTAGGCGCAACGCCCCCGAATATGACATCGGAAAGCCCTTCGAGGCTGACTCGTTCGTCGCCGTAGGTACATACTGCGGTACGCGCTTGCGGAAAGCAGCGTGTATCGAAAGGCTCTCGCACCGAAACCAGCATCGCGTCAGGCTTAGCTTTTATAAGCCGGGAAATTGCATCGGCTTGCTCCGGATAGATATGCGCGCGGCGCGTCAGTACGATCGGTCGCAGATCATCTTCCGTCAGCGCGCCGATGACCGCGGCGAGCGCGTCGGGTTGCGGCTGGAGCGCAAGGCGATACTCGGGAATGTCGATTCCCGCCGCATCGGCTAGAGATGCGTGCGCCGAATGGATCCCGATCACGCCTTCCTGGGTCGTGCCTTCAAACGAAACCACCGCCGCCGTGCGCGGATCGACCCTCGAGGTGCCTCGCAGCAGCGTTACCGCGCGGCGCGCAATCTCGCGCCCCACCCCGGCATCCGGCGGCACCGTCTCGGGTGCCAGCGGCGATGCAAGAAACCAGCGCAATCGCGCAATCCGATCGTACGCTTCGCGCAAACGACTTAGCGGAAGCTCCCTCGACTCGACCGCCGCAACGAGGCGATCGACACTTTCGTTGGCAAGATCGATGCTGTGGCTGATAGTCACGCAATCTGCGCCGGCAACTAGCGCTAATACCGCGCCCCGTGCACTTCCGACCGATTTCGCAATCGCATCCATCTGCATGCAATCGGTAAAGCAGACGCCGCCGAACCCCAGCTCGCCGCGGAGTACCCCTCCGAGCACCATCGAGGACAGCGTCGCCGGGTTCCGCGCATCGATCGCTTGGATGATAATGTGCGCGGTCATAACCGCATCGGCTTGCGGCAGCAACGTTGCGAACGGAAGTATGTCGCGCGCCCGCAGCGTCGCGGCATCGAGATCGAGGCTAGGCAGGCCAAGGTGACTATCTTGCGAGGTCGAGCCGTGTCCGGGAAAATGTTTGAAAGTAGGCAGAACCTCGGACTCACGCATCCCCTCTGAAAGCGCTCCGGCTATCCGTGCGACCGCTTGCGGGTCGCTTCCGAACGAACGCGTGCCGATGACCGTATTCTCGGCACAGAGCGCCAGATCCAAACACGGTGCGAAATCTAGATTTACTCCGCAGCGGCGCAGATCGAAACCCATCTGCCGGCCCGCACGGCGCGCAAGGTCGGGATCGGCGCAGGCTCCGAGGGCCATCATAGATGGTATCTGGCTCACCCCGTCCTGCAGGCGTGCGACTCGGCCGCCCTCTTGATCGATCGCAATAATCGGCGGCGGCTCGACTCCGAAGATGGCGCGAAGCTGCACGGTCAATGCTCGCGTCTGTTCAAACGAAACCGTGTTGCGCCCGAACAGCGCAACCCCGGCAGGCATCAGGGTACGAAGCGCGGACGCCAACGTATCATCAATCTTCGTGCCGTCAAAACCGACACAGATAACTCCGCCGGCGAGTTTGCGTACATCCACTACAGAGCGTTACCGCTTGCGCGATCGAAACGCCTGGTCCATTCAGCCGGAAAGTGCAATCCGACGCGCTCTCCGATTGCCGGCGCGTCGCCGCCGGCTCGAACAGTGAGCCGACCGCGGGGGGTTGCAATCTGGAGGTAACGATCTGCACCAGCAAATTCGCACTCGATTATCTCGCCGCGCAGCTCGCCGTCGTCCCGGATTACGATCCGTTCCGGCCGAATTCCGATCGACACTCCGCCGTCCTCAAAGACATTCATTGCACGCGCGCCCAAAAATTGCGCAACCTGCAGGCTTACCGGAAAATCGTAGACTCGCTGGGGCCGGTCGGATTGCAGTATCCGCCCTTCGTGAAGAATTGCCAGCCGATCTGCGAAGATCATCGCTTCCTGATGATCGTGCGTTACGTAGAGTACCGGGCCGGGGAACCGCTTGCGAAACTGCGCGAACTGCTCGCGGACACGCGCGCGCAACTGCGGGTCCAAATGGGCTAGCGGCTCATCCAGTAGGATCGCGGCCGGATCGCTCAGGAAGGCGCGCGCAATTGCGGCCCGTTGCCGCTCCCCACCCGACAGGCGCTGAGGACGCTCGATCAGATGCGTCTGGATTTCAAGTCCCCGCGCTACT
>JBDTCU010000021.1:0-10444 GCA_039923415.1 Vulcanimicrobiaceae bacterium | reverse complement strand
TGTTGATGAGATACCATTCTTCAATGCTGCCGGCTTTAACGACGATGTCTGCATTGGACGGCACGGTGCCGCCGGTGCGATACTCGGGCCAGAACGGGTGCTCGCGGAAGTTCGGATTCGTCGTGTCGGTGATGAAATACGCGTCTCGCTGCGGGATTTTCCCGAGTTTTGGAAGTTGGTATTCGGTGAATGTGATTGCGCGCCGGCGAATCCGCGATGAATGCGCTCGTGCAAAAGCGACGAGCCTTGCGGCAGAAGTATCGGTGGTGTGCACCGGTGACGACGAAACCGCAAACGCATGAGCACCGGCACTCGCGACGGCCCGAATCCGCAGAAGATCGTGATGCATTTGGTAAAATGCGTCTTTGCCTTCACAGAAATGGCCGCTGGAAAGCGTCAGGGTCTGACCGGGTGTCGCCGTAAGCAGAATGTCCGCCCGCGCCGATGGGGAAATCAACAGGCTGGCCATCGGAATATATTGCGCTAGCGGGTGCTCGGCATCACCTGAAACCGGAATGCCGTCACGTGCAACCACTCGCAACTGCACCGCGCGTCCGTGAGAATCGCTCAGCTTCAGGAGTTTTGGTGAATCCGAGGTTGCATTCACGATGCGCATCAGTTGGGTTGCGCCGACCGGCACATCGAGGGATGCCGGGGTGTCGGACCCGTTAACACTTATGAACGATTCACTTGCCATTCCATCGCAGCCGCTTGCGTCAAGTGAAACGTCGCCCGCCTTGGTGGGGTAGGTCACCGGCCAGGGCGGCGGATCGAACGGCGCATAGGCAACGGGCCGCTCGAACCGTAATGCGCCCTCATGTGCCGCGGCGGCATTCCCGATCGCCGTCTCGTCGGGTGCGTAGGGGTTGTCGAACCGAGGCGGCATACGATAGCGCAGGAGTATGAGGTGTTCCGCCGAGCGCGGAATTTGCTCCGTATCGGGTTCGACGATCCACGCGCCGGAGAGGCCGAAAGCAACCTGCTGGAACGATGCTCCATGCACGTGGGGATGATAGAAATACGTTCCGGGCGGCTGGCTCCGCGGGATCGTAATGTGGTACTCGCAGGCATGCATCGGTGTGCTCAGCGTCGAGAGAAAGATGTTCTCTTGATCCGCCGGCCCCTCGAAGCCGTGCAGGTGGATATTCGTGTCGATCGGTTTCGTCTTCATATACCGATCGTCCAGCGGATGGTTCAGGTATCCGACATACTGGTTGAGCGACCCCTCCGTCATCGGCATCGCAGCCGGTATGCATTTTGGAAGAGTCGTCGATGCAACGCGCTCGCCTTTGCTTTGCGTGGTAATGTCGTTGACGATGCGCAGGGCGAAATGTTCGCCGCGATGTACCCGAATAGCGGGTGCAATCGTCTGCACGCCGCCGTTCCAAACGTAGCGGTAGCAAAATCTGGGACCGTCGCGGTGCACCGAAAGAATCAGTTCGCGCTCACCGCCGGCATCGACCGGGAGTTTCCAGACTTCGATGTCCGGCGGCTCCTGGAGGTCGCGCGCACTTACCGGAGCTCCGCATGCGGGGATGTGGTGCGGCGTCCGGGGGGCGGAGCCGGCCGCAGACCCAGAGGCGCTCGTCCACACGCAGTATAGCAGGAAGAGCGGCAAGACTGGAAGTCGACCCTTCATGCCACTATCCTAGCGCTCGCCGCATGCATCAAAAATTAAGTCCCCGTTTAGCTAAAGTAAGATTGAGGCGGTGATTGTTAAGTCCGAGCCGATGGGCTCACTCCCATCGGCTCGGACAGCGGCGACATCTCGCGAGCGCCGGAGCGCTGTTGACCGAGCGGCGGACATGGTGGAACCATCCAACCCAAGATCGCGCGACGAGACGAGGTCACCCTTCGATCCTACAACTGCGACGCGGTCTGAGCGAGGGCTTGAACGCCCACTTCCTCGTAGGGCTTCGTACTTTACGAATAGGGACTAGCTTGCTCGCTTAGCCGATGCTACGCAAAGCGTTCGGCGATCGCACTCCGGCGGAAATCAAAAATGGCACGAACGTCTGCGTCTACCAGCGGCGCGGCCACGTTGCTAAGCGGCGCGAACGGAAGCAGGTAGTCGACCGAGTCCTTCACTAGAACGCCGCCCGCCTCCGGCGTGAAGGTGTGTGCGTGACGCCACAACGCATACGGGCCGCGCAGTTGCACGTCGACAAACCGGTACGGCGGCTGCCACTGCGAAATCAGTGTTTTCCATGCAACCGGAACCCCGCGAATGCGCAACGTGTACGCGGTCGTCGCGCCGCGTTTCATCGCTGAAGGCAGGTTCCGAAAGGCAAATCCCAATCGCGGAGGCGTGATGCTCTCCAGGTTTTGGGCCTCGGAAAAGAATGCAAAGACCGAATCAAGCGATGCCGGAACGAGTTGGGCTGCCTCGAAATGGCGCACGAGGGACGTGCGCGATGCGTCGGGAGAAACGGCTTCGATCATCGCCGCTTCAAGATTGGGATGCATCCACCGAAACCCCGCATCTTCTGCCGCAGCCGGCAGCACGAGTTGGCTCGCGAGGATCGTTTCGGCAAACTCGCCCAAAGCCGTGCGCAACGCAAACCCGGGCGCAGGGATGTAAGCCGGTCGCGCGAGCGCCCCTCCCAGCGCGAGAGCGAATCGCGCGCTGGTTGCATAATCCGGCGCCACCGCGTTCACCGGACCGTCGATCTCGGGATGCTCGATTGCGAAGATATATAGTGCAACGACATCGTCAAGGTGAATCCACGGGACAAACTGCTTTCCCGATCCGAAGGGGCCGCCCAAACCGAATCGAAACGGGGCGCTCATCTTTGCGAGTGCGCCTCCCCTGCCGAGCACGATGCCGGTACGAAGGTTGACGGTGCGAATGTCAAACTCTCGGGCAGTCCGACACTCGCGCTCCCAATCGGCGACGACACGCGCTAAGAAATCACCGCCGCCGTGCGATGATTCGGTCAGAATCTCATCTCCGCGCGAGCCGTAGAACCCAACCGCCGACGCGCAAACGAGCACTTTCGGTTTCTTCGGGCAAACGGCGAGCGAGGCTACGACCGCGCGCGTACCGCAAATCCGCGAGTCGTAGATGCGCTGCTTCTTCTGCGCAGTCCAACGGCCGTCTACCGACTCGCCGGCGAGATGGATTACCGCATCGGCGCCGGCAAATGCCGCCGGGTTTGGAGCGTTTTGGCCCGGGTCAAACTGCCGCACTTCGACGCCGGCAGAAAAGCCATCTGCGGATGTATCACGAGTGAGCGCCAGCACGGAGTATCCGCGCGCGCTCAGTTTCCCGATGAGCGCTCTTCCGATAAACCCGGTTGCGCCGGTTACGGCTATCGTCTGTCCCACGTGCGGCAAAGGTTAGGGGCACGCGTTCCGCCGCCCTGCGCGATGTTCTAGCGGCTGGGCCGCAAGGCCAGAACGCTTATCGCCTGAATCACTATTGTTAGAACCGACGCATACACGATGATCTTTTGGGCGGTCGCTTGGACGATCGCACCGACCGGGGTACCGGGTGCAGGCCCAAACGTGAGTAAAGCGATGTAGGCTGCTAGAAGAATCGCAAACGCGCCGTACACATATGCAAAGCTGCGAGGCAGTTGGGGCGAGAGCAGGCACGCAACGCCGCTGCAGATCACCGCCAATAGAAACATTCGGAACGCCCATAGCACAAACTCATTATGCGCCTGAAGGTACAAGTTCCACGGGGTCGCGGCGACGCCGATGAAACAGACCCCAGCGATGACTCCAAAGGTCGCCGCCGCAATGCTGATGCGCCGCGGCCACGACGTTCCCGCGAAGAGCGCGGAAAACGCGATGAAGAATACCCCTACGGCGATCCCGGTCGCCGTCAAGGCAAGGCAAAACAATACGAGCGACGGGTAATTGGCGTGGCCTCCGTAAGTGCTCGTCTGACCGAGGTCGCTAAAGAAATTGCTGAAGAATGAGTATCCGAGACTCTCGCGATCCCCGACGCGGCCTCCGGGATAGAGCAGCATCGCAACGATCGTAAGCGTGAAAAACGCCGCGGATGCCGCAATCACGCTCCGAAAGGCAGTGATCGCCGGCTGACGGCTCAGATTATCGTTCATGCGGGGGAACTTCGGAGCGGCGTTAAAATCTCATCGGATGACGGAGAGCGGATCCCAAAACGTACCCGAATTGCATCTGAATGCGCCCGATCCCGTGCCGGTCGTCGAGATCGCGCAAATCGACAGCGGGGGACCGGTCAAAATCGCGCCCGAAGACGAGGCCGCCCTCAACGAACGCGTCGCCGGCTTTGTCGACGACATCACCGGCGCGCCGATCGACAGCGGCGATTTCAAAGGCCGCATCGACGCGATCACACGCCTTGGGGATAAAGAGGTCGAGGCTTCCGCAAATGTCTCCAGCCGTCTGCTCGCGCGACCGGTCAACGCGATGCGCCAAGACCGCAATGATTCCGGCTCCAAGGTCTCCAAGGGTCTGATCGAATTGCGAGATACCTGCGAGCGGCTCGATCCGAAGCGGCAAAACCTGCTGGCGCCGAATCGAATCCTGGGGGTGCTGCCGTTTGGGAATCGCATCAAGACGTATTTTCGAGGCTATCAGTCGGCGCAGGATCATATCAATGCGATCATGACGTCGCTGATGGAAGGCAAGGACGAGTTGCTCCGCGACAACGCATCGATAGAACAAGAACGCACCCAAATGTGGGCCCTGATGGGGAAACTCGAACAATTCACCTACATCGCCAAGAAAATCGACGCGGAACTCTGCGCCCGGATCGAGACGATCGAGGCGACCGATCCGGATCGTGCCAAACAGATTAAAGAGCAAGTGCTATTCGACACACGCCAGAAGGTCACCGATCTGCTCACCCAGATGGCAGTCAACGTTCAGGGTTACATGGCGCTCGATCTAGTCAAGCGCAATAACATCGAATTGATCAAAGGCGTAGATCGCGCCCGCACGACCACCCTTTCGGCCTTGCGCACCGCGGTCATCGTTGCCTCAGCGCTCTCGAACCAAAAACTGGCGCTGGACCGCATTACCGCGTTGAAGGATACGACCGGGAATCTGATTGCATCGACCGGCGAGATGCTCAAATCGCAGAGCAGTGCGATCTTTACGCAGGCCTCCGATCCAACGGTCGATGTCGCCAAACTTCAGGCGGCTTTCGATAACGTGTACGCCACCATCGATATGATCGACACCTACAAAGCCGCATCGCTTGGTGCGATGCAGCAAACAGTCGACGCGCTCAGCGGCCAGGTCGACAAGGCCAAAGCGCGCTTACGCCGCGAGGCTCCCGAGCATCGATAGACTCTTCGAACTCCCGCCCAGCGCTCAAACACTCGCACGCGGCATCGAGGCGACGATCGACGAAGCACTGCCCTTACTCGGCGACCAGAGCGATACCGGCGAGGCCGCGTTTTCACTACGGCAAACCCGCGCCGACTATCTTCCGCAAACGATCGCCGCGTACTTGGCGGTGCCCGTATCCCAACGCGGGACTGCCGATGAATCCGGCGGCACCGCCGAGAGCAACCTAATGGAGCAGCTGTCTATTTTAGATCGAGCCGTCAAACGCGATCTGGAAATTCTAGGCCAACGCAAGCGCACCGACCTTGCCGTGAATGCGCGCTTTTTGGCAGAACGCTTCGACGACCGTTCGACCGAGATATCGAGAATCGTCGGCGATGGAACGGTCTCCCAGGCTTTACCGGCAACGGCTCTACGGAATTGGCTTCCAGCGGACACCAGCGATGCAAAAGCCATCGTGGCGCACCTCGGAACTAAGCTTCAGGTTGCCTTTCCCCGGATCACCCAGTTCGGTTACAGCGGTGTGTGGGGATTGGGGAGAATCGAAGCGGTCAGCATCACGCTTGCGCAAGCCGGCGGGATTGCATTCCGCTATACGCTCAGCGCAAAAAACGACATCCTACAACCGTCGGTCACCAAACTCGTCCATAACGTTTCGATTCAAACGATACCGTGTCCGGTCCAGGACTGGATGCAGTCACTTTACGACGATCTCAGCGCGCAAGCGCGACACCACAACGAGACCCGCACTGCGCTTGCGCGCTTGCTGCAGTAATAGGAGCTTTGATGAAATTTTTCGGCGGCGGCCAGCAGGATACACAATACCAGACGACCGAGCATGGCGTTCCGCTGGACGCGATCAAACGCCTCAAACGAATGGCCGGCGAGGGCGGCCCGCCGCTCTTCACCAGCGATCTTTCGGTTAGTGAATTCTGTCTGCTCGCGCAGATGGAGATGCAGCCCCTCGGGCTCGTCATGGGTTCTTCAATCTACCATATCGGCTGGCAGATGCCGGCCGGGTTCTTCCGCAGTCAGGAACTGGCCACACTCACGCAAGCACTGTATGAAGCGCGCGAGCTCTCAATCCGGCGGCTGGAAGAGGAGGCGACGACGCTCGGCGCAGATGGCGTGGTCGCGGTAAAGTTGGTAATTAAGGGTTTTCTGGAACCTAGCTGCATAGAAGTTGTCGCTCTCGGCACCGCGGTTAAGGCACCGCCCGGCGAGGATCATCGCCGGGCCGATCAGATTCCGTTTACCTGCGATCTCTCGGTCCAAGAGGTCTACCAGCTCTATCAAACCGGATACGTGCCATCCGAACTCGTCGTCGGCAATTGCGTCTATCACATTCGCCACCAAGGTATGATGCAGCAATTTGCCAACGCCGGACAAAACATTGAGTTGGACAATTTCACGCAGGGGTTCTACGAAGCGCGCGAACTCGCGATGGGCCGCATGCAGGCCGAAGCCGAGCGCAATCTCGCCGTCGGAATCGTGGGTGTAACGATCACCGAACAAAGCTTCAACGGTTGGAATCCCAACGTGATCGAGTTCCTCTCGATCGGCACCTCGATCGTGCGCCGCAAAGGCTTCGATCACACCATTAAGCCGCCCGCACCCACGACGACGGTGAGTCTTAGCGATTAGTCGTGGCCGAGATGCCAAGCGTGTTTCTCGCACGGATAGGGGCGCAGGCCGACACTGGTTGTGGGAATCGCGCGCTCGGCGAGTTTGCGCGTCGCGTATGCGGCCTTCGGCGCGCCGTTTTTCTTGTAGCACGAGCGAGGACCGCCGCTAATCCTCGACGGCACCGCGATTACGATTTCGCTAGTTGCGGAAACTTGGCTTGAAGTTGTTCGACCTTCGGTTTGTCGTTAATTACGATGTACGGATTGTTCGGATTGCGGGCCATGAAATCTTGATGGTACGCCTCCGCTTGGTAGAACGCGTGAAACGGCACGACTTGCGTTACGATTGGGTCGCGGAAGATTTTCCTAGCCTCTAGCGTCTTAATGTAGGCTTGGGCAGCATGCTTCTGTCCGTCGCTCGTGTAGAAAATCACCGAGCGATATTGGGTGCCGCTGTCAGGGCCCTGCCGATTGAGTTGGGTTGGATCCTGCGCGACTAAAAAGTACACGTTCAGCAACTGCGTAAATGAAATCTTCGATGGATCGAAATCGATCTGCACCGACTCAGCATGTCCGGTCGTCCCGGTGCTTACGGTCTCGTAGTTGGCGGTCGACTTCGTGCCGCCCGAATAGCCGGCCACCACTCGGGTTACGCCCTTCACCGATTCGAAGACGCCTTGCATCCCCCAGAAACATCCGCCCGCCAGGACCACACGCTCGGTCGCCTTCGGCGCCGCGGCGCTGCGCGCCGGGGCGGCCGGAAAAACGATGAGGGCAAGCGTTAGCAAGCCTGTGATGACGGCCGCGATGCCGCGTTTTGTGTCAATCTTCATATCTACTGAACGCGGCTAGAGGCGGTATGGATGACTTTAATCCGGTGCATCGGCGGCGTGAGCGGCATACGTGTGCGGGTCGAAGTACCAGTCCGGCAGGGTTTTCGGAAAGGTGATGTTGCGGAAATAGTAATTGATGTCTTCGCCATCGCCCACATATTCCTGATCGACCTTTCCGTGAATGTGGGTGACGACCGGTACGCCTTCGAGCATCTGCATATCAATGGTGAACGTCACCGCGTACGTTTTATCGCCTTCGACGAAGAGCTTATCGGTCGCCACAACCTTCTGCAGTTCCAGGCTTTTCTTATCGACATAGATTTCGCGCAAACGATTCCGATCGGGATTGCGATACGGAACAACCGATAGGTGCAGAACATCTCCCTCGGTGCTCACGCCGGTCACGGTGTAATCGTCGTGGACTTGTGACTTAACGGTGGCAATCACCCGAAGCGGCTCATAGCTGGGTTCGGGAGTCGGCACGAAATCAATCGAGTGCGGATGGAGTGCCGCAGGCTCGAACAAATCGGCCGTCGGCGGCCCCGGGTCTTCGAGTTCCTCGGCTCCCTCACGCGCCTCGTTAAAAGCTGGACGATTGAACTCCAGCGGCCCACGATAATCTCCGCGAAAAACGTGCCGCTGCAAAGCCGCCCGGTCGACATTGCGAATCCAGACGTCATACTTGTAGCTGCTGACATAATCCGGGTAGCCGAACTGAGTGTCTTGTTTGCGCTCGATCTGATACGTTTCAAACGGCGGCGGCGGGCGATGCGAGCGGAAAACATTCCGTACTTCTATCAGCAACTGCTGCGGCGTCGGGGACGCCGGTACCTCACCAGCTCTATTGGGCGCGGCTAACAGCGATGTCGGCACCGCCAGCACGGCCAGCAGCATAGCGCAAGCGGCTAGGCCAAAAAACGAGCGATTCATCATTCCTCAAAGATAACGCCGGGTATGGTCAAAGGGTTCGCATTGCTAACGCTCCGGGCCGCTTTTGGGTGACGGGCCAGGCGTGCTGTTGAGCCAGCGCGGTCCGCTTACGAAGGGACTATCGCTCTCGAAGAAGCGCAATGTACGCTCGGCGGCGCGGGTTAGACCGATCCGCACGCTGCTCCCCACCCCTCGAACCGCTCGTGTGCCGGTACCCAGCCACAATCGCTTATCCGTACATAAATCGACTCCGTCAAAGCGAGCGTCGATGCCCATCGCTGCCGTAAGCTTCCCGGGGCCGTTGGTAAGGTCGGCGACCCGCTTGACACGGCGCCGCCGCGCCATTGCGGCTATACCCTGGATCGGCTCCAGCGCACGGATGAGCACGCCGGCGCCCAGGGCGGCGGCTTCGCCGCTGACGTTCATCATGAAATAGCTTCCATAGATGAAATACACATAGGCGTGTCCGCGGCGTAAAAAGAGCGAGCCGTTTCTAGGGGTTTCACCACGAAAGGCATGACAGGCTTCATCACCGATCAGATACGCTTCGGTTTCGACGATCCGCCCGCTAAGCCGAATGCCGAAGCGGTCCATTACCAACTGCTTTCCAAGAAGAAACTTGGCCAACTCTTCGGTGTCGACAGGAAGCTCGGAGCGGCGCAGATGCCTCACTCGGGTTCACCGGCTTGTGAATCCCGCAGAGCTGCGAGCGGAATGTCATGCAGTGCCGCTATCGCGTCCCAATCCGCGCTGGATTTTCCTGCGAATCGTTCTCGCAGCGTATCGGCGTCGATTCGCTCGATCTGCAGAGCCGCCGGCAAACGCTCGAGAAAATGCGGCTCCAAAGCCGCCAGCGCCACCCAGCCGTCTCGGCTTCGATAGAGATTGTAGTATGGCGATTGCCCGCCCAAAACCCCGGTTGGGCTGGTCAACCCGTACTCGTAAGAAGCGTGCAACGCCTCCGCAGCGTCTGCGATTGTGACGTCGTGACGAAATGCTTGGCCAGTGCACTCCCGCTGTAGCAGGACCGAAAGCGCGGCGCTGACGGTCTGCTCGGCTGCCAGCATATCGGCGGTGACGCTTTTCGGTAATCGCGGCGGGGAGAGCAATCCGGCGCGCGCCTGGTAGGTAAGATCGTGGCCGGCACGATCGGCAAATGGAGCGCGCTCACCGAGCACGGCAACATGGCAGAGTCTTGGAAAGCGCGCCTGCAATCCATCCCAAGACAGTCCCAGGCGTACGAGCGCGGTCGCGCGCATCGCGGAGATCAAGAGATCGGCTTGCGCCAAGAGCGTTTGTAACTGGGCCTTCCCGGTCTCGCTGCGCAGATCGAATCGCACGACAGTTTGGTTCGCGCAGATTTGCGCATACCAGCGCGGAGCGACGCTTTCAAGCGCGTCTCCGGCCGGGGGTTCAATTTTTGTTACTGCCGCGCCGAGCACACCTAGCCGCGCGGCGGCGAGCGGTCCGGGAATATTGGTGGTCAACGAGACGATCCGAATACCGGCCAATGGCTGAAAATGAATAGCTGCTCCTCGTGAACGTTATGCTTTGCCTCTCCTTCGTCTGCGCCGGAGGCCGGCCCGCCTGGTAGAGATAGCTGTTCGATGGGAATGAGGCCAAGGATGCGCAAAGCTGTTTTGATCGCCTGCCTGAATTCGCGACACGCCGCCGACTATTACGGGCGCGCTCAGAAGCTCCTGACCGATCGCGGCGTACAGCTGGAAGCGCATGCCGTTAAGGATAAGAAAGCGCTTTGCAAGCGCGTGCGTG
>JBDTCU010000020.1:0-4543 GCA_039923415.1 Vulcanimicrobiaceae bacterium | reverse complement strand
GTCGATGGCCTGTCCCGGATCCATCGCGAAGCGGGTCGCCTCGCCGGAAGCCGTTGCGCGATCGAGGTTGCCGGCCGCCCGGAAGGTGTCGATCGCTTGGGGCAACGACATCTGGCCGGTCGCCAGCCCGACATCGACGCCGATCCGCGCGGCGCGATGGCGCATGAGGTGCAGGATGGATTTGCGTGCAAGCGGGTCGTTATCGTACAGGCCGTTGCGCATCAGCATCTCTTCCCCGTAAAACGCCCAACCTTCGGCGAAGACGCCATCGCCCTGAATGTGGCGGATGTAGTCCGGGTTGTGATAGGCGATCGAAAACTGCATGAAGTGACCCGGAATCCCCTCGTGTCCGAGCAGCGGCACGACCGAGAGATGGGCGAAGTATCCGGCGGCTTTGGGGTTGTAGTACGGGATGAAGTAAAATCCTGACGGGTCCGTGTCGAACATTCCGGGCGGGTTCATAAATCCGCCCGGATACGTTGCGGACAGTGCGTTCGGCAGCGGTACGACCCTAAACGGACCCAGATACGCCGGCACATCCACAATACGGTGCGATTTCAGAAAGCTCACCAGATGGGCGCGCTGGTCGGTATAGTACTGTAGATACGAGGCCGCATTTTTGAAAACCGGCGAGCGCGGCGGCTTCGCCCCGTACTTGTCTTTGTTGTTCTCCCAGGCTTCCAGCGCCCGATCGCGTTTGAGCTCCAGTGTGCCGATGGCGCGCACTTGATCGCTATCGTACGGCAGCAGCAAGACCCGGTTGAGGTACCAATCGTACTGCTTCTTACCGACTGCAAAACCGCCGGAATGCCAACTGCTCAGATTGTCGTCGATCCATTTTTTGTAAGCATGAAGTGCAGAAAGCGCGTCGGATTGCGCGGCCTTGAGCTGGACCTTGGTCGCCGGTGATGCGTGCCGTGCAACTGCGTCTAGACTGGTTGTGTACAGCGAATCGCCCGCACCGATATCCTCGGACGCGATTTGCGCGAACTCGCGTACGACGTCGGTCAAATT
The DNA here is from genome assembly GCA_039923415.1 of Vulcanimicrobiaceae bacterium. Taxonomy (GTDB): domain Bacteria; phylum Vulcanimicrobiota; class Vulcanimicrobiia; order Vulcanimicrobiales; family Vulcanimicrobiaceae; genus JALYVT01. Next base: position 3,529 of record JBDTCU010000020.1, on the reverse strand, counting down.
CGTCTTGCCTTGGTCTAAAACCCGGCGGCACGCGTGCAGCCGAGCGATCGCATCTTGAGTTCGCACTTCATCGGGCGCGAACTTTTTTTTGACCAAACTGAAGATGCTGCTGCTGCACTCGCCTTCATACACGGTCGGATTGCGCGAGAGAGGCTTTAAATAGGTGCGCTGCCACCAATCATCTTCGATGTTGGATCGCAGTAAGAGATAATCAACTCGGTCGTGAATCGTCGCGCCAGGCGGCGGTGCCAACTCGGCCAGCTCGTTTCTAAAGGTCTGCAGTCTCTTGAACGATTCGGCCCGAGCTCTTGCGGAAAAATCTTCGAGATTGCGATCGTAACGATGGATGCCGGCATCGGTAGCCGAGGTTGGATACTCGAAAAACCCTTCGGTTTGATAGCGCTGTGCCAGATTCACCAGTTTCGCGGCGTAAGAATCGGCCGCCGAGGCCGCGATGGGAGATGCGCAGACGGCCAACCCAACCAGTAAAGCCAAACAACGAACGTATCCGGACATGTCCGCGATTTTCTACATAAGAAGCACCCGCCCTGGAAGCGCCTAAAGATTCAGACTAGCTCGAGCAGGTCCAGTAGGGTGTGAATCGTGGCCGTCGGCGGCTCGATGTCTTTAGGATAGCTGATGCCTTCGGCATCGAGCCAGACTCCTTGCATTCCCACGGCGATACTGCCGGCAATATCGGCCAGCGGATTGTCGCCCACGTAGAGTATCCGATCCACCGGGCAATTCAACACGCTTTGCACTGCGGCGAACGCGCGCGGGTCGGGCTTGAGTGCACCGATCCGATCGCTGGCTAAGACCGGGCCGGTAAAACCGACGGCTTGCGCCTTGCGGGATTGAAGCGGGCTCCAGCCGTTGGTCAGAACAGCGACCGGCACTTCGCGAGCCCTCAGGCAGGTGAGCAACTCGGCACAACCGGGCAGCGGCCGCACGAAGCGTTCGACATTCTGCAAGGCTTGAGCTCGATAACGCTCGATGTACGGCGCGGGATCGGCGCTGCTGCGAGCGTCCACGAAACGCCGCACCGCTTCGTCGATGCAAAAAGCGCCGGAACGCTGTTCTTCGAGCAGCTTGTCGATCGTAACGCTCTCCTGCTCGACCGTTCCCAGCGCGTGACCTCCCCGAGCCACAACTAGATCGAGGAGCCACAGAAACGTAACCCGCTCTAGCTTATTGTCTAAACCGAGGGTGTGATCGAAATCAAACCCGATAGCGCCTCTGATTACTTGGGAGCCGGCCCTTGAATGATTCGCACGAAATCATTCGGCCTGACCCATTTCGCGAAGATGCTCCGCAGACTCGCCGGGGTCGTCGCGAGTTCGCGACGCGCGTCGATCGTGCTTTGATCGAGCGGTAGCCGCAGCTCTGCGAATCCGATTAACTGCGATGCCAACGCATCGTAGCTGGCTTGGCGCAGCGGGATATCGCTGACCAACATCGCCTTGCCCCGCTCGAGTTCGGTCGATTTCATCGGCGCGGTTTGCAGCGCTCGCAGGTCGGCCAGTGCGAGTTGCTGGGCCGGCACGATCTTGTTCGGATCCGAAGCGAAGCTGATCCCGAAGGTCCCTCGATTGAAATGCGATTCGAGTTGCGAATAGACGCTGTACACGTACCCGTGGACATCGCGCAGATCGTGAAAGAGTGTCGAACTGCCGCCGCTTCCTAGAATCGTATTCGCGACCTGAAGCGTCGCCCAGTCCGGGTTTGCCCGGCTTAGACGGTTTACTTGAGCGAGTTGAACCTGCGATTGGGTGCGACCCAAATCCGGCACATCGAGATCGGCAGGTTTGTTGGGAACCACGACCGGCAGGTAGACGTCGGGTTTGGCACCCTGCGCCTTCCAGTATCCGAAATATTTCTCGACGACCGCTTTTGCGGCCGCCGGCGTGGTATCGCCGATCACCACGATGGTGGTCATATCCGGCCGGTAGACGTTCGAATAAAAACTCTTCACATCGTCGAGCAGCACACTGCCGGCGGTCAACGGCGTGGCGAAACGCTGGGTCGGATCGGTTGCCGGATAGAGCGCCTTATTGAGTGCAACCGAGACGAGATGATCGGGCGAGGTCATGGCACCGGTCAGGGTCCCGACTTCTTGGGCTTTGACTGTCGCAAAATCGGCGGCTGGGAAGGCCGGATGCAATTCCTCGTCGGCCAACAACTGCATGCCGCGATCGAATTGGCTGCTGAGCACATCGAGCGAGAAGGTGGTTCCCGCACTCGTCTCAGCCGCGATCTTATCGAGCTCTTCGCGCAATCCGATGCGATCGTAGGTTGTGGTTCCGAACGGGAAGAGTCCGGTTACGACATCCGCCACACCGTCTTTTCCGGCCGGCGCTTGAATCTGTTCGTTCGAGAGCACCGATCCGCGGACGACTACCGTATGGGTAATGTGCAGCGGCTCGACGATCAGGCGAATCCCGTTGTCCAGCGTCATGTCGACCGGCTGCAGGGTTTGGGCCGGAACTTTTATGTGGTTGAACGCGGAGACCGCCCATGCCGGCAGCGGATCGTGCTGCAGCAGCGTGAGTTTGTTGCTCTCTACGGCCAGTTGAGTCGCCGGATGGTTGGTGATTTTTCCAAGGTTTTTCGGAACCGCAAATGCGGTGATCGATTTCTCCGGAACGAGATACTCACGCAGTACGCGGTTCACATCGGCCACGCTCACCGATTTGATCTCACCGAGCATTTGGTCGGGAGAGCGCAGACCTTCTTTGGCAACCGCATCGCTCCACTGAAACGCTAATCCTTGAATCGAGTTGCCTTCAAATTCTGCGTTCGCGATAGCGCGAGCTTTTTCGACTTCCACCAAATCGGCCGGCACGCCGTTCTTGCGATAGTCGCTAAGCACGCTGGTTAGATCCCCGGCTGCGGTTTCGGCCTTGGTCGTGATCGGCACGATCATGAACGCAGCCGAGGCCGACGCCAACGGATGCGATTCGATATCCTGAACGCCGGTGAACAGCGCTTTACCCGAGGCGGTTAATCCGAAGAGCGCTCCACGCTGGTTGTTGAGCACCGCATCCAAAATCTGACTGGCGGCGTAATCGGGAGAGTTGAAACCGGGCATCCGATACGCCAGCGCGATGATGGAGTACGGCTGGTCGCTGTCGACGTGATAGGTTGCCGGTTTGACAGGTTGGAGCACTACTTTGGGACGGGGCGGCAATTTGGCCGCCGGGATCGAACCGAAGTATTTGGTAACGGCCTTAATCGTCGACGGGCCGTCAACGTTACCGGTGATCACATAGACCGCGTTGTTGGGGTGATACCAGGTGGTATAAAAGTCATGCAGCTGCGGCGAATTGATGAGGTGGTTGAAGCCGTAGAGCGTTCCGAGCGTATCGTGCGCGTAGGGTGTTCCGGCAAAGAGCGTCGGAAGAATTGTCCGCACAAAAAGCTTTTCAACGGCCACGCTATCGTCTTGGGTGACTTCGTTTTTGATCGCGCCGCGCTCGATATTCCAATTTTTCTGCGAGATCGTCAAGCCTCGCGCGCGCGAGGCTTCGAG
>JBDTCU010000019.1:0-2708 GCA_039923415.1 Vulcanimicrobiaceae bacterium | reverse complement strand
GCGCCCCGCAGGGCATCTGGATGGTGATCTGGGTTCAGGTCATTATGTTCGGGATGGCGCGCGTGAGCGATAACATCCTGGTACCGAAGATCATGGGAGACAGTGTCGGCGTCTCACCCATTGGAGTGATGTTCGCGGTGTTTGCCGGCGGTGAGCTGTTTGGGCTTCCGGGGCTCATTCTCGGAATCCCCGCCGCCGCACTCATAAAATTGTTATGGAAATACTTTGTGGTGCCCGCCATCCACGGCCGGGTCGTGGCTGCCGATGAGTCGACGCCATTGCCGAAGCACGAAACCAACGTCCCCCAAATCGAAATCGCCCGCCAATAACTACATATGTTCCGGTGCGCTGACGCCGATCAACCCCAGAACCTGAGCCAGTACGGTTCTCGTCGCCAGAGAAAGCGCCAAACGCGCTATTCGCGTATCCCGATCGTCGACTAGGATTTTGCGTTCAGTGTAGAATTGGTGAAAATCTGCGGCGACATCGCGAGCATAACGGGTCAGCCGATGCGGCGCGAGATGTTCGACCACGTTTGCAACCGTTTTCGGCAGTTCGGCCAGCCGGCGAATGAGTGCCAATTCGGTCGAATGCGTGAGCAGCTCGAGGGTCGCGCCGGCGCTCGCAGCCGCTGCATCTTCGGGGCTTGCATTTTTGAAGACCGACGCGATCCGCGCATGCCCGTATTGCACGTAGTAGACCGGGTTGTCGTTCGTCTTGGCTTTGGCGAGCGCCAGATCGAAGGTAAGCGGCGACTCAGCAGACAGCATCACGAAGAAGAAGCGGGCGGCGTCGACCCCTACTTCGTCGATGATCTCGTCGAGCGTAATGATATGTCCGGCGCGTTTGCTCATCGCAATCTGCTCGCCTCCGCGCATCAGCGTGATCTGCTGTGCGATCAATACCTCGAGTCGGCCCTTATAGCCGAGCGCTTCGGCCAGCCCTTGAAGACGGCCGATGTAGCCGTGGTGGTCGGGCCCCAAGAGATCGATCACCCGATCCGAGCGTTTGAGTTTTTCGTAGTGGTAGGCGACGTCGGCGGCCAAATAGGTCGGCCGGCCATCGGCACGAACCAAGACGCGATCTTTGTCGTCGCCGAATTGGGTAGCCCGAAAGTAGAGCGCGCCATCCCGTTCGTAGGTAACCCCGCCATCGACTAAGCGCTGTAACCCAGCCTTGACGCGCCCGTCATCGTGCAGCGCTTTTTCGCTCTGCCAGAGATCGTAGCGAACGCCAAAGCGTTCGACCGTGGCATGCTGCTCGGCAACCAGAACGTCTCGTGCAAACACCGCAAAGAACGGTTGCCATTCGGACTGCGGTCTTGCGCACCACGACGCCCCGTCTTGCTTGCTAATCTGTTCGGCTATCGGCAGCAGATAATCGCCAGGATACCCGTTCTCCGGAAAGACGTAAGCGGGCTCGAACAGTTGGCGGTAGCGCGCGTAGAGGGAGTCGCCGAGCGTTTCAAGCTGGCCGCCTGCGTCATTGATAATCCACTCGGTGAAGACGTCGTAGCCGCAGTAACGCAGCGCGTCGGCGAGCGTCTCGCCGATTGACAGCGTCCGTCCTTGCACCACGACTAGCGGACCGGTCGGATTGGCGCTGCCGAATTCCAGCGAGACCCGCGCTCCGTTGGGAGCCGACTGTCCGAAGCTCGCACCGTCGCGCAAGATTTGCGCCAAGAGGGCCCGCCAGCACGCCGGCGCTACGCGAATGTTGATGAATCCGGCAGTTGCGACGATCTCGGAGAATAGCGCCCGCAGATTCGGCTGGGTTGTATCCAATGCGTCGATTAACGCTGAGGCGACATCTTGCGGCGAACGCTTGGCGATTCGCGCGAGCGAAAATGCCGCATTGGTTGAAAAGTCGCCGAACTCCGGACGTCGCGGCGCCTCGAAGCTGACCTCAGCAACCGGCGCATCTGGATAGAGCAAGCCGATGGTGGACGATAGCGCCGCGGCGAAAGCGCGCAGGGCATCCTGCGGAAGCGCCGGCTGTTCCTTAGTGGTGGTAGGGTTCATTGCGCGTAATCTTCGCCGCGCGATAGAGTTGTTCCAGCACAATCATGCGAGCCCACTCGTGCAAGAACGTCAGCTCCGAAAGCGACCACAGAAACTCGGCCCGCTTGACCAGCGCGGAGTCTGCGCCGTACGTCCCGGCGATAATAAGCGTGAGGCGGGAGACTCCGCTGCGGCTCACCTCGTCCAGATGACGGCTCAGCGCAACGCTGCTGAGCTGCCGCCCGGCCCGATCGAGCAGCCAGGCACGATCGTCGGGCGAGAGCACTTTGAGAATTCGCTTCCCTTCGGAACGGATCGCTTGCCGTGGATCGCTCCCATCGGCCGGCCTAATCTCGATCTCTTCCAGCGAGTAATACGGTCGCAACCGTTTGCGAAAATTCTCGCAAGCCGCACCGACGTACGATTCACGAATCTTCCCAACCACAATTAAACGAAGCTGCATCGTATGAGCGTGATTACTAAGTGACACCTTTGCGGAGTCGCCGCCGCTGCGGCCCAACCTCCAATAACCATCGGCAATTCTTACTGTACCGAAGCACTTGAGTTTATGCAAGCGTAACGAGCGCCGGGGCGGGCCTCGATGCGGTTGCCGAGATCGAGTCGCGTGAGCGCGGCCAGCAACGCGGGCGCGGTAGCCCCGCAATGCCTCAGCAAATCGTCGAAACCGGTTTCTCCCTCGCCGAGCGC
>JBDTCU010000018.1:0-5796 GCA_039923415.1 Vulcanimicrobiaceae bacterium | reverse complement strand
CATGTCCGGCGGTTGCGTACATGCCTTGCTCGCGCGCATAAGCAACCGCAGCTTCCTCATGCTCCCGACGGTCGACCGAAAATGCGTGACTTACCGCTATCGCCTGCGCTCCGCCGGCTCGCAACTGATCGATCGCTGCGCGCATATCAGCACTTTCGCGCGTCGCTACGAACCGGAAATCGGGTGCAAACGGTGCATTCGCGCCCAATTCAAATGGCGCAAAGTGCATCTGCCGGCGAGACAGCGGTGCAAAGCCGTCCAAGAGCCCAACCACGCCGACCCGCGCCACATCGCCTTCTAACAGTGAGTTGGTCGCCTGTGTTGTCGAATGAGCGATAAACGCAACATCGTCGGGATTGATGTCATGCTCGCGCAAGACCCGTTCGATTCCCAGCACAATCCCAGCCGCCACCCCTTCAGCCGCATCGTGCGTCGTCGGCACCTTAACCCGCGCCACAAGTTCCCGAGTCGCCGCATCAATCGCAACGACATCGGTAAACGTTCCCCCAACATCAATTCCGAGTCGCAGCTTAGCCAAAATCGCACCCGATTTGCACCGCTACGACGCGCCGCCCAGCTCATCGTAGAGATGCGCCATTGCCCTGATTCCGCCGAAGAACTGAGAGAGCGTAAACTTCTCGTTGGGCGCATGGATCTGGTCGTCCGGCAGACCGACCCCGATGAGCACTTGCGGCAAGTTCAAAATCCGATCGAAGGACGAGACCGGGCCAATCGTTCCGCCGGTACCGATGAACACCGGCGGTTTGCCGAAACCCGCTTCCATCGCGCGCGCGGCCGCTGCAACCGCGGGATGATCGCGCGACGTCACAACTGCGCGAACGTCCCCGTCGGCTTCAATTGTAACCGTTATCCCGCTCGGAGCGATCTGCCGGATGAACGCGGCAACCGCAGCCTTAATCTTTTCGGGGTCTTGCGCACCGACCAGCCGAGTTGAGATTTTGGCCTTTGCCCAACTCGGAATGATAGTTTTGCTGCCCGGACCTTGATAGCCGCCCCAGATGCCGTTGCACTCGAGCGTGGGCCGAAACCACATGCGTTCGAGTGGGAGGCGTCCGCGTTCGCCGGCAAGTTCGGGAACCCCGATACTCTGCGCTTCTTTGGTTTCATCATAGGGCAAGCCGTCTAGCTCGCGCAGATGCTCCTCCGTCAAATCGCTGACACCATCGTAAAACCCCGGCACGTTTACTCGACCTTCAGCATCTTTGAGTTCGGCGATGATGTTTGCCAGCGCTTCGATCGGATTGCGTATGATGCCGCCGAAATACCCCGAGTGAAGATCGCTCGTCGGGCCTTGAACCGTGACTTCCCAGTGCACCAGCCCGCGCAGCGACGTCGTCAGCGACGGCATACCCTCACTAAATACGGCAGTATCGGAGATGACCGCCAGATCGCACGCCAGCCGCTCGCGATGCGAAGCCAAAAACGATTCAAAGTTCGGCGAGCCGATCTCTTCCTCGCCTTCGATCACGATCTTGAGGTTAATCGGAAGCTTTTGGCGCACCCTCATATGCGCTTCGATTGCTGCCAGATGCATCAGAACTTGTCCCTTGTCATCGACCGATCCGCGACCGTAAAGCTTTCCATCGCGGACCTGGCCTTCAAACGGCGGCGAAATCCAAAGCGAGAGCGGGTCAACCGGTTGAACGTCGTAGTGACCGTAAATCAGCGCGGTCGTTTTCCCCGGCGCTCCCAGCCACTCGCCGTAGGCGATCGGGTTGCCGCTAGTTTCCAGCACCTGCGCATCCAAACCAATCTCGCGCATTCGCGCCACGAGCCGCTGCGCGCAACGGCGGACCTCGGGCTTATACTCCGGGTCGGCTGAAATCGACGGGATCGCGATCCACTCTTTGAGTTCTTCTAGGTACTCGGCTTGATGCTGTTCGCAATATGCGGTCAGCTTGGGGTCGATCGCAGGCATGGCGTTTCCTTGCAGAATTATTGAAATGGAGCGCCGAGTTGCACGGCGATGGTCCGATTACCACGTTCCAGCTCGAACGTGTGGGGCTTGCCGTCATAGGCTCGCAGTTGCGTTTGATAGGTTCCGTACATCCACCAAAACTTGCCGTCGAGTTTATCGACGATATCATTGGTTCGCATTCCGGCGGCGTAGGCGGGGCCGCCGGCCCGCACAAACGCGCGCATGTTGCCGTCGACCGTTTTGAAAAGCGAGTAATAATAGGTTGGGGGATCGGTAGGCTCGTAGGCCAGCCCTTTGCCGAGCAGATTCCCTGCGCGCTGCGGATGGTCGACGCTCCACGCGCGCATCCAAAAGAGGCTTTCAAGTGCCAACTTTTGGATTTGATCGCGCTGCGGGGGCTGCGCGAAGACCGCGTGGTCGTGCCACTCATCGACACCCCAGCCGCCGCAATCAGCCAGCTGCAAACCGACGTCGATATCGGTTCCGGCTTCGATATTAAACGATGTTGAAGATATCGACAGAAACGCGGCATACGGCTTGTGCGTGCAATCCTCACGATTTGGATCGTCCGAGAACGCAAACGCGCGTACGTCCTTCCAAGAACCGTTGAGGGTCGCAACCACGACATCCGAGGCATCCTTGGCGGCCGGAGTGCCATCGTTTGAAACCGCGATTCGGAATGCGGCGCTCTCGGGTGCGAACATGCCGGGATAGGCCGGTCCGGCCGCCGCTGGAAGCGCCGGCGCCGCAAACGGCCGCAAACCAAAGAGCGTCGGCGAGGCTGCGGCCACGACGATACAGGCAACGGTCGCAACCGCAACTTGGTAGGGAAGGGTGCGCTTCGTGATCTCGTCGATCTGCACGCCGGTGAAATTTGCAATCCAAACGTTGGCGGTGTTGGTCGGATCGCAGACATTTTGAACCTGTACCACTGCCATGACGGCCGCAACCAGGATTACCGGCGGGAAGACATGGGCCGCGAGCAGCGCTGTGAAGATGGCAATCCCGACTCCGAACGGATTGAGCGGCCCCCGATAGAGCACCAGCGGACTCAGCAGGCCGAAGATAGCGATATAGAGCAGCGGGTTGCGCAGCGCGTCTCCGGCGATCAGCGGATGCAGTGCCGCAATGAACTCGGGCTGCTTGCTCGCAACTACCAGCATCCCGATTCCGACAAACAATAGGACCGCCGGCGCAACGTCTTCGAAGCCGCGAATCGCGGCGGCAACGAGGAGCTTGACGGCTTTTCGCGGCGCAGTGGTGAGCACGCCATATATCGCGGAGACCGGAAACGCGATAATCGGATCCATTGCCAGGCCGAAATAGAGCCCGATCGGCAGCAACGGTGTAATCAGCGAATACCACGGTACGCGCGGTGCGGGCGGCGCGTCGGCTCGCACGGCCCACGTCGCGTAATCGCGCGTCGTTCGAAAGGCAACGCCCGCATAGATCAGCAGCGCTATCAGATCGACGATCGCCAGCACGATCGCGTATTCGTACATCTGCTGCTGGGCAACACCAAAGAACTTTGTGTAAAACTTCCAGTTCGTAATGTTGAAGATAAAGCCCAGAGCAAAGGACATAAGAAAGAGGTTGGCAGCGACTTTGCGCGGCACACCGACGGTCATCATGATCGGCAGGACGATCGAGCCGACCATAATGATCGCCCCCAAACCGTTCAGCGATACGAACAGGATCGCGACCACCGCACACAGCACCAGGGCCAGCACCATGGGATTCTCGCCGCCGAACTCGGCAGCGAAATTGACGATGCTCTTAGCGATGCCGGTTTCAATCGTCACTCGGCCGAGCATCGCGCCAAAGATAACCGCAATGAAAACCGACGCCAAATAACTGGAACCGAGGATCACGATACTGCCGATTCCGGAGATCGGAACTCCCGCAACCGCAGCCATGCCGACCGCCATGAGCGGTACGGCCAATAACGCCGGGACGATCCGTCGATACATCAGTATCGCGAAGCCGGCGAACACCAGCAGAATCAGCAATCCGCTCACTCGGGTGGAAGACCGAGAGTCTGCTCGAGCGTTGGAAACTGCTTGTGCCGCAGATACTCTTCCTCGGTCATGACTTGGATTTTATCGGCTCGGTCGATCGCGCGACCGGCCGCGAGGTCGTAGCGTTCCAGATTGCCGGCTAAGTGCCCCGGCCGGCTTTCGTAACGCCAAGCCTGCTCGTAAAGCGGCGCAATATCTTCAAACGAATCGCGCATCTCCCAGAACCAGTACTTGCACCAGAACAGATCGAGAACCGTCCGGCTGTGCGGGGCTCCTATCTGCGCTTTGGCATCGTCGTAATAGTCGCGCACCTCTTGAGCGATTTGAAAGTGGCGGCCGAGCGCGTCGTACCGCCGAGCCGCCAGAAACATCACTTTTGCGGATTCTGCGTGCAACGGGGGTGCAGCCGCGATCAGGTGAGTCATGACCGACTCCGCCTCCAGCCGCACGGCACGCAAATCGACCGGGCGCATCCGGTTTGCAATCTGCGGATCGAACGGATCGGCCCAAAATAAGTAGTCGCTCGAATCGTACGGATCGACTTCGATCTGGGTGAGGATATCTGCGAGCTTCGCGATATCGGTACCGTATCGCGAATCGTCGCTGCCGAAAAACGCCGGCCCGAAATCGCGGGCAAACCGGGCCGGATTCAGCGTTCCGGATTCCCACGCGGAGGCGGCCGAATAAATCACCGGATACCAGGTTGACTCGTACAAGGTCTCGCCGTCGTCATGCCAGACCGTTTGGAATAATCCGAAAACGCGCGCCGCCTTTCCTTCATCGATAAATCGGGATTCGTTGAGAAGGGCGGTCGAAATGTCGGGATAAACTTCGTTCCAATTGTTCGCGCCGGGCGCCACCATTTGATCGAAACCGCCCGAAGCGACCAGCGCAATATAGCGTGCGAAGCTCTTCTCGGCACCGTAATGCCAGTTGATGATAACCGCGCTTTTCGGAATCAGCTTCATGATCGCGGGGTCCTTTTCGATCCCGTCATCCCACAACATGACACGTGCGCCGGAGGGAGCGATCAGGCGCGCCATCCGGTTGATGTGATCGGCATAGACTTGAGCTAAGCCCTGCCGTTCGACGAGCGATGCACTCCGGCCGACTCCGAGCGTCGACGTTTCATCCGACCCGATGTGAAAAAACGTCGGGTGCGGCACGATCGCGAGTTCATCCCGAACCAGCCGGCTTAAGTACGTAAGCGAGATCGGCGAGGCCGGGCTGAGCAAGAATCCGTGCGGGCGTTCGGCCGCCTGCGCGTATTCTTCATATTTGAGTGCGTTGTGCATGTGCGCGAAGGTCTGCTGTTCGGGAATAAACTCAACGTGAAACCGCTTCGCGTAGGCGGCTAGTTCGCCCAACTGGAGCGGCGTGATTCCGTCGAGCGGGGCCGGCAAAGGATTGTGCGGATCGACGAACACATGCTCCATGTACGGCGAGTAGCCGTTCATTTTGAACGACGCGATCGTGCGAATCCGTTCTTTAAAGTAGCCCATTGTTGGAAGCGGACCGCGAGAGACATCGTCGGAGAGGATCCGCCAGCGCAGCGCCGGCTGGTCGGCGATCCGAACGCACGGCAGCGACCACTTCGAACCGCGCTTCTGCGCAACTTGAGCCAGGGTCATAAGTCCGTAGAACGCGCCGGCGCGATCCGAGCCGGTGATCTCAACGTTTTGGCCGGGCGCGATCCGCAGAGTGTACCCCTGCGGCGTTCCAGCACGAATGCGAATACGAACATCGGGATGCTTCGAACGCACTGGCACCTGAATGCCGAGGGCGCGCCAGCGCTCGCTGAGCAGCACCAGACCCGCCGGATCAATATCGGTCGGCATG
>JBDTCU010000017.1:0-5743 GCA_039923415.1 Vulcanimicrobiaceae bacterium | reverse complement strand
ATCTCCTTTCATAAGGGACTCTTACCGGAGTCTAACGACACCGATAAGGCAGAGCTCGCGATTTCTTTATACGAGCATCACACCCCGATAACGAAGCGTGGTGCTCGAAAGTTCGCTTCGGTTAGGGTGGCCCCTCTCGATTCCCTAAAGAACCTGTTTAGCCACTCGCCCCCGGGGCCGGAGGCTTGCCCTTTCCAATCAGCTTTCGCGAGATGACTAGCCGCTGAATCTGCTGGGTACCTTCGTAAATTTGGGTGATTTTAGCGTCCCGCATCATCCGCTCGACCGGGTATTCAGTTGAGTACCCATACCCGCCCAACACCTGAACGGCGTCGGTTGCAACGCTCATCGCGACATCGCCGCACTTCAGTTTGGCCATCGCCGCCCAGAGCGTGACGTCCGGTGCGCCTTCGTCGCATTTGCGGGCGGCTTCGTACAATAAGAGGCGAGCGGCCTCGACCTCGGTCTTCATGTCGGCCAGCATGAAGCCGACACCCTGCTGGTGACCGATCGGCTTGCCGAACGCGATTCGTTCCTGGGCGTAGGCTGTAGCGTAATCGAGGGCGCCCTGAGCGATGCCGAGCGCCTGAGCGGCGATGCCGGGGCGCGATTTATCCAGCACTTTCATCGCGATTTTAAACCCTTCGCCCTGCGCACCCAGCAGATTCTCGACCGGAACTTCGCAGCTTTCGAAAACCAATTCCACGGTCGGCGATCCTCGAATTCCCATCTTTTTTTCGCGCTTACCGACTTTGAAACCGACGAATTCTTTCTCGACCACAAACGCGCTGATGCCGTTAGCACCTTTGGTCGAATCGGTGACCGCAAAGACGCAGACGACGTCGGCTACGTTGCCGTTGGTAATGAAGATTTTGGTGCCGTTGAGGATGTACTTATCGCCCTGTTTTTCAGCGCGCGCGCGCATCGAGCCGGCCGCATCCGAGCCGCTGCCCGCTTCAGTCAGCGCATAGGCGGCGATTGATTCGCCGGTTGCCAATTTGGGCAGATATTTCTGTTTCTGCGCATCGTTTCCGGCGATCAGAATCGGAAGCATTCCCAGCTCTTGAACGGCCACGATCAGCGAACTCGAAGCACAGGCTTTCGCGATCTCTTCGACCACCTTCACGTAGGTAACGAAGGAGCCGCCTAAGCCGCCGTATTCGGCCGGTATCGGGATGCCCAAGAGATCGTTCTGTGCAAACAGCTCTTGCAGATCGCGCGGATATTCGGCGCTCTCGTCGATAGCAGCGGCGCGCGGTGCGACTTTTTCGGCAACGAGCTGACGAACGACCTCAAGAATCATTGCCTCTTCGTCTGATGAGGCGTGCTGCGGTGTGGCAACGGCCATGCTGATGTTCCTCCGAGCTGGATCCGGTTCTTTCAACGCCGACCAGGGTTTTGCTTGCGAGAATTCCTAATTGAGCCTCATGGACAAAAGCGTTCGCTCCGTCAATGAGGCGGTCTCTGAAATTCGAGACGGCGCCTCGATCGCCGTCGGCGGCTTCGGACTCAACGGCATCCCGCACAATTTAATTGAGGCACTGCTGGAAGCCGGTCCGACCGGCCTAGTGACCGTGTCAAATAACTGCGGAGTCGATGGCTGGGGCTTGGGCGTGCTGCTGAATAACAAGCGGATTGCGCGCACTACCGGTTCCTACGTCGGCGAGAACAAAGAGTTCGAACGCCAGTACTTGAGGGGAGAACTCGAGGTCGAGCTGGTTCCCCAGGGGACGCTCGCCGAACGCCTTCGCGCCGGCGGCTGCGGTATTCCGGCGTTCTACACGCCGGCCGGCGTCGGCACCCAGGTCGCCGAGGGCGGCCTGCCGTGGCGCTACGCCGCCGACGGTTCGATTGCACTGGCCTCGCCGAAGAAGGAGACGCGTTCGTTCGACGGTTGCGATTACGTCTTGGAGATGGGGATCGTTTGCGATTACGCTCTAGTGCGCGCAACCAAAGGCGACCGGCATGGGAACTTGATCTTCGATAAGGTTACCCGCAATTTTAACCCGCTCTGTGCGATGGCCGGCAAGATCACCATCGCCGAGGTCGAGGAATTGGTTGAACCCGGGCAGATCGATCCGCAAGACGTGCATCTCCCCGGCATCTTCGTGCAGCGGGTCGTCCAAGTCGGGCCGTCCGGTAAACGAATCGAACGCGTCACAACGCGCAAGCGCCAGGAGGCAAACTAGATGCCGCTAACTCGTTCCCAATTGGCGCAGCGTGTCGCCCAAGAACTTCGCAACGGACAATACGTAAATCTCGGGATCGGTTTACCGACGTTGGTTCCCAACTATGTTCCGGCCGGTGTAATCGTGGTGCTGCAAAGTGAAAACGGCATTCTTGGAATGGGCCCATATCCGTATGAAGGTGAAGAAGATCCAGATTTGATCAATGCCGGAAAAGAAACGGTGACGGTGCTGCCGGGTTCCGCGTACTTCGATTCGGCGCTGTCGTTTGGGATGATTCGCGGCGGACACATCGATTTGGCGGTGCTCGGTGCGATGCAGGTCTCCGAGAAGGGAGACCTTTCCAACTGGATGATCCCAGGCAAGATGGTCAAAGGCATGGGTGGCGCGATGGATTTGGTGCATGGCGCCAAACGATTGATCGTGATGATGGAGCATGTCGCCAAAGATGGCACTCACAAAATCGTTAAAGAGTGCAATTTGCCCTACACCGGCAAGCGAGTCGTCAATCGAATCATCACCGACATGGCGGTTATCGACATCACCGACGCCGGCATGGTTTTGCGCGAGACCGCGCCTGGCCTAACAGTTGACGATGTGCGCAAAGCGACCGGCCCCGACTTGCTCACCCCCGAAGCTCCAAAGCCAATGCAAGTCGGGCCAAATTAAGATCAGTCGGCGACAAAAGGAAAAAAGAAATCGTGGTGGAAGCCCCACCAGGACTGATCGACGACAATTACCTGTCATCCTGAGCCTGTCGAAGGACTAAGTTTTCCGTAGTTTTGCGATGAAGGCGTTGATGTCTCGTAGGACTTCGTCCTTGTTTGAGATGTAGACGAAGTGGGCCGCGTGCGGGATGCGGATGACCGTCGCAGTTGGTTGTCCCTTTGCGAACGCGATGATTTGAGCGTTGGCTTCAGCGTTCTCCGTTGTAATCTCACTCGGTGCGCGATCCTGCGGCGGTTGAAACTGCGCATCGTGCGGATATGCATAGATCGCAAGGATGGGGACGTCAATCGGTCCCTTGAAACTCTGCTCGCCTTTTAGAACGGCGGCGCCGACCGGGGGCATTGGTGGCTCGCCGGGTGCTGGCGTGTCATTCGCGTCCGGATTAGGCTTGCCCGCACTGTACGCGAACCAATATCCCGCCTCGAGATAGATGAGCGCAGATACGCGGTTCGCGTATCGCGTGCCGATGTCACTCAACTCTTCGCCCGCAATCGAATGGCCGATGAGGATGGGTTTTTCGATGTGAAGTTGATCCATGACGGCAATAACGTCGTCAGCGAGGCGATCGGCCGAATAGTTCGCAGCCGTTGGCGCTGGATTGCTCGAGCGGCCGAAGCCGCGCCGCGTGATCGAGTAAACGTGATGATTCTTCGTGAGCGGCGCAACGATCCCGAAGAAGTCGTGACCGGTGTTACCAAGCCCAGCCAAAAGCACAATTGGAGTTCCGTTGCCGCCCCAATCGAGGCCTCGTCTCGAACGTTGGTGTCGACCTGAACCATGGTTGTCTTGGGCTGCAACAGCGGCCACGTCGCGTGTGCGACGCGATGGTAGTTCATCGCAAGCGTGGCTTTTATGTCGGGGATTGTCCATTTGCCTGTGAGTGCAGTGCCGTCTGCAGAGAGCGTAGCCTTGTAGGTGCGATGGTAGTCGACCCAAGGATTGGTATTCATGTCGAACTTCATGGCGACGTTCGAGCCAGCCACTGTCACGTTTTGCGTGACGATCGGCACCTCGCTTTCGTCGATGCTGTGAATGGAGACGCGATAGGTTTCGCCCACTTTTACGATCTCCATGACCCGACGGATATGGCCGGTGGGTCCGTCCATCTCGCCTTGCCATGTGCCGGCAAGATTGGCCGATGGGGACGCAGCTAAGAGCGCAAACGAAAGAAGCGCAGTGAAAAGACGCAAACGAGATCCTCCGCAGGGCGAAGTGTGGTGGGCATATTGCTTAGCTAATGTACTACTTGATTAGTTGAGGTTCCCGGCCTTCGTAGTTGTCCGAATTTGGGAAGCACTCCCGGTTTGGGAGCCTCCCGCCGATCGGGAAGTAAAGTGGCTGGCCGTCTAACGGATTTCGCAAAGCTCTTCGTGATTGCACGGGATGAGCCGGGACGCAAAAACGCAGATTCCCTTACAGGAAGAGAGTTTCCGGTAATCGACCGGAGCGGCCGGGACCCCGTTTCGCGGGTTCGAATCCCGCTGGGCGCAACCCGTTCGGATAAGAACTTGACGCGGATTAGTCAACGCGTTACAGTCAAGGTGCTTAGTCAGAGCGGGCTCGATTTGTGAGCTATGAATGGGGACCGGTAAAAGCCCCCTTTTTCTGCGGTTGGCTTGGTCTTGAGCTCAGTGGCTTGCGCCTGCGGATTGTGCGATCATGGCGCTCTTTATGTGAGCAAGCTCAATCGGTGTTAGCGAACTTGGCAACACGAAGACTTCTTCTTGGCCGATGGCCCAATGCACGCCGCCGATGCGCGCCCGCGGGATTAGAAGTTTGTATCTCGCGCGCGCGCTCTCAAATTTGCTCTCAAGGGCTTGGCGATTCGTCAATATGATCGGGAGAATGTGGTTTGACCGGCGCCACGCACCTGGGAGGTTGTACTGTAGCAAAAGGACGCCGGGGCCGCTCATAAGCGTTACTGGCCCTAGGGTGCCTTCGGGTAGTCCCGCCGGAAGTACGACCGGGAAGTCGGCGCGACGAGTGGCGAGGCGCACGTCCTCGCGCGTGGGATTTTGGATTGGTGGGCTTCCGCCTCGGTTGAATGCAATTTCCATTGCACCGGATCGATTGAAAGAGATGTGCGTACCGCCCCAGACCTCCGCGCCGGCAGCGACTGCTACGATTGAAACACCGGCCACAAATGCAGCGATGAGGCCCTTGCGTCGCTTCCCGAATCTTGGAACTGGTTGCTTGCCGGCACCGTGACGGATCGCAGTGAGCGGAACTGCGGGGACGCAAATGCGCTCGCGCGCGTCTTTGCATAAATTGCTAAAATCAGATCGCATCGGTTCGTACCCTTCCGGCAGCGTGAGTAATTTCGGGAGTATCGCCTAGCAGCGGACGCAAACGCCGCCTGGCGATCATGAGACGGAACCGCACGGTACCGTCCGGTATTTGCAGAATGGAAGCGATCTCGCGACTCGAGAAATCCTCGAAGTAGCGGAGCACGACAACCTCGCGCAGATGTTGCGGCAAAGCCGAAAGGGCGCGCCAAACGTCGATCGCCGCGGTCTGGTCGGTGCAATCAGGCGCCGCCTCGGGCGCTTGGCCGATCCGATATCCTCTGCGTTTAAGTTCCGAGGCTTCCCGCACGACAATGCGATAGAACCATGCCCGAAAGGCGTCGGAGCTTCGCAGTGATGAAATCGTCCGGTACAGGATGATGCAGGCCTCTTGGGCGGCATCTTCTGCGCCCTGCCGTTCGCCCAAAATCGCGCGCGCAAGGCGGTAGGCGTCCGGCCAGATCGCTTCCACGAGCCGCTCAATCTGGGCTGGGCTGCCGTCTCTGGCAGCCTCTACAAGTTCGGTCGGCACCGGTTTTGCCA
>JBDTCU010000016.1:0-4964 GCA_039923415.1 Vulcanimicrobiaceae bacterium | reverse complement strand
CGTGGTGTTTTTCTTAGAGCGTGCGCTGCCCAGGACGATCGTGGGCGGTTTTGAGGCGTTAATCGAGCGCAATGAGCACGGGAGAGCATCGAATCCGATTTGCTCGGACAGGATCAGCGCATTAATGCGATGGCCGCCGAGAAACTGTAGTGCGGACTCGCGCGTGTTCACGATGTCGGCATGAAAACCGCTGTCCCGCAAGAATCGCGCTAACTCCTCAGCGTGCATTCTGTCGGGTTCGACGATGAGAACCGACTTCATTTCAAAGGCGGCTTGCTACGTGGTTTGCGTGAGCGGCGAAGCCGGAAGCTCGACTACGAAGGTCGCACCGCGGCCTTCCTCACTTAATACGTGCGCGTTGCCGCCGAGTGCTCGCAAGAGTTGGGAGACCACCGACAAACCAGTTCCGCTGCCGCGAACGGTGGCGGACGCTTTGCCTCGAAATCCTTCGTCGAAAATCCGCGGAAGTTCCTCGCGGGCTATTCCCGGCCCGGTGTCTTGGATCACCAGCGTTATTTCTGCATCGGGCCGGTCGCAGATGAGTTCCACATGACCGCCGGGTGGCGTGTACCGCACCGCATTGATCAACACGTTGCGGAGAATTTGCCCCGTCCGCTGCGGATCGCCGCGGTAGTCGGAACAGCCTGGATGGTGCTCTATGCAAGGTGAGTACTTGACTGAAACGTCCTTAGCACGTGCCAACCCGTCGATGAGCGTCGCTTGGGCTGCGATCATCGCGCAGATGTTGAACGTTTCGATACGGACGGCCCGAGTTTGCTCTTCGAAGGCGCTAGAAGGATCACGCCAGTCGTCTAGAAGCCTCGCGACCGCCTCAAGCGCGTTACGCATGCCCTCGAGGCGCTCGGGTGTCGGCTCCAAAACTCCGTCCGTGATACCTTCGAGATTGGCTTGCGCGATCGAAAGCGCGTTTCCGATTTCATGCCATAGCATCGACTGCGTGCGGCCCTGAAACAGACGTTGCTGTGCCATCTCTTGTATTAGGCCGAGTAAGCGCACCGTTACTGGATCGTCGAGCCCCTCGAGCACATGTCGGGCCGCATCGAGGTCCCCGGCAGTGGCCAAGTCGAGCGCATGGAGCGTTATCTGATTCATTGCACTTTTTGCAAGGGCATGGTCCACCAGAGCATGTATTTCCAAGTCGGAGTCGTGTTCTGCTGCAACGCCGATTCGACATACAAGTGCAAATACGGTGCTATATGGTAGGCAAAGTCTATATTGCCACTCTGTCCCCGCGTACCCAAGCCATCGTTTTGGAATTCTTTGCGGAAAGAAATGAGTACCTTCTCGCCGACGGGTTCGTAGACTTCGATTGTCGCCGCATTGCTGCGCGCAGCGCCTAGCGGATTGCCGAGCGCGTCCTGGCCGGCATTCCCGTCGTAGCCTAGCTGATACATCGTGAAGATGCCGGGAAACTTCCCCACCGGATCGCGCTGCACGTATGGCGTGAACGATGAGTATTGGTCAAACCCGCCCTCGGCCAGCGGCAGCGAACCGCGGGCGCCCATGACGCCGTATTCAAGCGGCTGCTCCGGATTCGAGTGAGCAACTCGCCATTGAAGCGTCTTTTCGGTATCTTGCGAATACACGCCAACGCCACCTAAATCGCCGCCAGCTCCAAAATAGCCGATTTCAGCGTCAAGTGAATTCTTTACATAGTTGAATTTGGCGCCCCAGCGATTGCCGTCGTTCTGATACACGTGTTCGCCCACGGTCAGCTCCGGTGTCGCAAAGGAGGCGATGTCGAACCATTGACTTAAAGGCGATGCCGTCGTGCCCGGCATTTTCCCGACAAAGAGGTGGCCGTCGCGATGGAGCAAGTTGTTATACGTTATCCACGCTGTGTCCACGCCGCCTGACTGTCCGTTCTGCGTGATCCACTGCTGAACGTGGAAAGTTGTATTCCCGTCGAACGCTCCGGCGGCGTGCAAGGCGAGATTCCCGAACTCGGTTCTCGGCGGATTCGAATCTTGCGAGTTATGAGAGTAGTTCGCACTCTCGCCGACCCAGAAAGGGGTAGAGCGATGGAGCGTATGTACATCGAGCGAGGCGTAGCCTGTGCGCTGAACGTAGCGCCCGTAGGCATTCAACGCAGGGACTTGCGTATGGCAAACACTGCATTTCATACCATAAGCTTGGGCGAACGGCGGCATCGCCGACGCCGCCCCAGCCGTAAGCAATGTCAATGCCGCTACAATGAAAGCAGACTCGATGAGGCGTCTCATTTTGAATCGGTAACGACAATCGTAAGCGCCATCTTCTCATGACCGGGTCCACACATGATCGCGCAGTGTAACACATAGATCCCGGCCTTCTTCGGCGTGACATTGACGACTACGAACTTGCCGGGCTGAATGGTGGTGAGCGGAATGCTCAGATCGCTGGACTCGATGCCATGAACTCCCTCGGTAGAGGTAAGGCGTAGTTGGGTCGTTTCGCCCACATGCAGCGTGATCGTGTTAGGAGTGAACTTCCAATTCGATGCGGTTATGTCGGTGCTGGGATGCGCCGCTGCGGGCAATGCGACCGAACCGATGCTAACGGCTAGGATCACGGCGAGAGCGAATTTTGTAAGTAAGCGGTCCATGTATGTTTTTGTTTCTCCTGAACGATGTAGAAATGAGGTGATTGGAGCGTACCGGAGACACCAGCGGTTCCGAGGCATATTTTGAGGATAAGTGCGGAAGAAGTGAGGAAGGCCGACGTTGGAGATTCATTCTCCGGAACTTCGCGCTATTTCCTCGAGCGGTTCTAGGATCGCACACACTAGCTGAAAGTTGCAGTAGTGATGCGGGACGTTGCGCGGTAAGCGACCAAGGGGAGCCCGTTGTTCAAGCAATTCCCTTGCCAGTCAACAGGGCGAAAAGCCGATCGATGGAAAGCCGCCCCGATTGCGTGGCGGAGTCAGCGTGTGCTACAGTCCGAACCGGAGTCCGGCTAAATCTAAAATGGGCTGATAGGGATGTGATTGCGCGCTTGATTGCGAGCGGTTGCGATATTTGCGAGCATCGTTGTCCAACTTAGGAAACCCAGGATGCCGGCGATGCTGACCAGCGGCATCGTGCCGGTCAAAAGCCCGACTACTCCCGATAAGATCGCAAGCTGAAATAGTCCGAATGAGAGCCACGATAACCGCGAGTCGAGCAGTTCGCCTGGCGGGGTCTCGTCGCTTTCTCCCCGGTAGATTGTTGAAAGCAGCCGAATTCCGATATGGTAAAAGTGGGCGTTGAGCATCTGACCGATCCAACCGACCAGCAGTACGAACACATAGGCCGCTTGCCACTGGTTGCTTGCAATGATCCCGCCTCCGAGCGCGAGTGATACGACCAGCCAGGTGACGCTGGCTGCCATAAATGCCTGTGGAGGACGATGCTGCACCTGCGCGCGGCGTAAAATGTCGAACATGTCGAAGGCGTAGAGCAAGAGCGCGAACGCCAGGAGTGCGGCCCCAAGTGCCCTGAAAACTGCAATGTTTGCGGCCAGTCCAATTGCAAGCACGGGTACAGCGAACAGCATGAGCGGGCCGACCAGGATGTGTATTGCGGAAAAGCGCGACGCATTTCCGGTGATCGGCTTGACGGTTCGCGACGAGACTCCCAACACGAGCAGAGAGAGCCAGCCGAAAATTGCGACATGACCGTGGGCGGCCGGTAGTCCGGCCGGTACGTTGATCGCGAGCCCCGAGAACGCGGCCGCAAGCCAGACTCCGAGCAACACCGCAATACCCAGAAACGCGAGGGTTACGGCGAGCGCGCGCGCAGTAGTCCGTTCGCGCTGTTCACCTGCAACTGCGGCGGACAGGCTTACGAACGCGGTCGTTAGATACACCGCGACTGCGGCCCCTAATAAGATCGCTGCCGGGAAACTTGGCCGTTCCAGTGAGAGCGAGAGAGTAAACCACACGACTCCGACTGCAAAAAACACCAACGACAAACGAGCAAACGACTCGCGCCGCCAGATCACGTCGGTAAAGGCTGGGACGACATGAAGCAGAATGCCAAGCGCCGCCATCGTGGCCCAGCCCAGAGCAACTACGTGAATCCAAGCCAGAGCTAGTCCGCTTACAGCGACATACCCGCCGCCAAGCCCAATTGCGACAAGCAAAACCCAAGAGACGCCATGCGACAATTGGGCGAAAAGCAAAGCTCCGGGCGGGATCCAGTGTCGTTGCGTCAACATGATAGCAGCCTGCGCCCGCGCCGGGTCCCGATGCTGCGAAAGCGTATCCCTGGGCGGGGGAACCATATTGGAGCGGCAAAGCGTTTAAGGGATGCCGCTTTCAAAGGAGCCTCACAAAAGATGATTCGCACATTCAGCACCTTCGCCGCCGCAGCCATCCTAGCGCTGATTCCGCTGGCCGTTTCGGCACAGATTAGCCCCGGGACTCAACTGGTAGGAACAATGGATCAAAATCTGAGTTCCAAAGATGCCCAAGTCGGTCAGAGTTTCACGATGTCCAACGTCCATTCGCTCAATCACGATATTAGCGGTGCGACGATCTACGGTCACGTTGCGCAGGTTCAGCGCGCCGGCCAAGGGCGCCCCGGTAAGATCGAGCTGCAAGTTGATAAAGTCAACACTCGCGCCGGTAATGTCTATAAGGTCGCCGGCTACATTGCCAATGCTAAAGTGACCACCAAGAGCAATGCAACCAAAGAGATCGGCGCGACCGCGGTCGGCGCACTGGTCGGTGGTCTTCTCGGACATACTGCAGGCGCAGTGCTCGGCGGCGCGGGCGGTCTGCTCTACGCGAAGAATAGCCGCGAGAACGTTTCGATCGCGCAAGGGTCGACGATTACCGTTCAAATCTCGTCCAGCCGGCGTCAGGCCTCACACTACTAACGACGGCGCGGAGCCCTCTAGCGTTTCTGGTTTGGTGATAGTTGCGATGCGACTTCTCGATAGAGATGTCGCATCGCTTCAGCCATCAGCGCGCTGACTCGAAA
>JBDTCU010000015.1:0-11027 GCA_039923415.1 Vulcanimicrobiaceae bacterium | reverse complement strand
GTTGGCCTCGAAGGCGCGCTGGGCAACGATCAGTTTGGTAAAGGCGTCGGCCAGAGAGACGTTGGATTGCTCGAGCGATCCCGAGATGACGGCGCCGAAGCGCCCGCTGCTGCCTACGCCGAGTTGAGCCAGCCCCGAAGCCGACGTTTGGGTGAACGTGTTGCCGCCGGCGCGGTGCAGCCCGTCCTCGTTTTGGAACGTTGCCAACGCCACTTGGGCCAGCGTTCTCTGCTGTCCGTTGGTGAACGATCCGGTAACCGTGCCGTCTTGACCGACGACGATATTATCCAGCGTTCCCGCCGCAAAGCCGTTCTGCGAAAGCACGTTGGCCGTGAAAGTTCCGCTGCCTGAGGCGCTGCCTCCGCTGCTGGTTGCTGCGAGCGCGGTTGTGTTCGAGAAATCGATTCCGATTGCGCCATTGAGCGGGGTTCCGGTTGGGGCTGTTCCCAAATCGCTGGCGCCATTGCCCCACTGGGTGATGTTCATTTGGTCGCCGGCGGCAATACTAGACTGCTGCCCCGCGACATGCAGCGTCCCCGCGGTCGGAGTGGTCAGGCTTGAGGTGTTAATAAACTGCCCATTCTGATCGAAGTATGCATAGCCCAGGGTCGCGGGAGCCGCAGCGGTCGCGGGTGCGCCATTGACTTGGGTACCATCTGCAAAGGAGACTTGGACTTTCCAGCGGGTCGCCGGGTTATGTGCCGTTCCGCTTGGGTCGTTGACCGTCGCAGGCAGACCGCTGGTTGCCGGTGGTCCAGCCGTGGCCCCAGTTGCGTCCGGCACATACTTAATTGAAGCGAGATGCCCGACCCCGAGCGAGTCGTAGATCGTGGTCGAGATGATGTCGGTACCGCCTGAACCAGGTCCGCCTCCGCCGGCGATCCCCTGCTCTTCTTTCGCCCACTGCGTCTGGTCGAGATTGCCCGCACCCGCGATATCGAAAACGCTGTCCCCGGCAGGGCCGGTCTTTGCTCCGAAACCGGTGCCGGTCGCCTGCGAGGCCAGGCCGAGCGGAATATTGATGGAGCCGGGATTTCCGGAAGACGTGATGGTGCCGGCGGCATTCGCGGTGTATCCTTGGACCGCAAGTCCGCTGGCCGGATCGTAGAGCAACCCGTTTTGGTTGAGCTTGAATGCCCCGTCACGCGTGTACATCGGCACCGAGCTGCCGTCCGGATTGCGCATGATGAAGTAGCCGTCCCCATTAATCGCGAGGTCGGTGTTGATCCCGGTGGTTTCCAAGCCGCCCTGCGCAAAGTCGGTATCGATCGAGTTGATCTTTACGCCGAGCCCAATTTCCTTGGGATTGACGCCGCCGCTCGAATTGGTTGGCCCGGTCGCGTAGCCTTGTTGGGAGGTCGTTTGGTAGAAGAGATCGGCGAACGTCATCCGCTGGCCCTTAAAACCAGTGGTGCCGACGTTGGCGATATTGTTTGAGATCATATCGATCTGGCTTTGGTAGGCGTCCAGACCGGTAATCCCAGTATATAGCGAGTCGAATGCCATTCTGTGATTGACCTTTCAGAGCCCACAACGCGTCATTAGATCGGCGTCGTGGTCGGAGCTCCGCAAGCGGTCCGCTCCGATGAGTGTTATTAGATAATTGCTGCAGAGTCGATGTTGGTAAACACGTTCTCCCGCATTGAGTCTTGGTCGACCGCGGTTATAACGGTGCGGTTTTTTACGCTCACGACTAGCGCCACGTCGCGCATGATGAAGAGCGACTGCTTGGCACCTTTAGCGGCGGCCTTGTCTGCCATCACGTTCATTTTGGCAATATCTTCCGAACTTAAATTAATATTGCGCGATTGCAAACGGGCGGTGGCATGAGCCGAGAACTTGAGCGGTTGACCGGGTGCAGCGACGCTCTCCAGAATTTGCCGGAAACCCGGGCCTGAAGTCGGCGGAATCTGCACCGGTTTGCCGACCGGACGCGGTCCCGGGCCCGGTATGATGTTAGGAACGACCGGGTTGATCTCTTTGGAATCCACTTAGGTTCCGATTCCGACGATCTCGGTCGTGCTGTAGAGCAGCGGGGCGCCGTTTCCGTCGGTGTACGGCTTGCCGGTGCTGTCGTTGAGTGTGAAGAACGGCGCACCGTTTTGCACCGAGATTGTACCGACCGTTCCGGTTTGGGTCGAAGTGTTGCCGGAACCGTTGGGCGTGCTTACGGTGACCTGTTTGCCGATCAGCGAAGCCGATTGCAGAACGCCGAAGTTGGATTGGAAGTTCTGGAATGAACTGTTAAGCGTGGTTTGAGCTTGCAGTGCCGAAAACTGAGCGAGCTGCGTAACCGACTGGGTCGGATCTTGCGGCGCAGTCGGATCTTGGTTCTGCATCTCGGTAATCAGCAGTTGTAAGAACGCACCTGATCCCAACGCACTATTATTAGTGGACGGGACTTGCGTTCCGGTAGTCGGCGCCTGAACGAGCGAGCTGATCGGTGGGGTGTTGCTCGATCCGGCGAGTGCACTAGGCATATCTTGCTCCTATGCGAGATAGTTGAGGAGATCCAACTTGGATGACGCTAAAAGCGGCGGTCCAAAGGTGGGTACCGCGGCCGATATCTCATCGCTTGCAGCTTCGTCTCCGAAGTGATACAAGCGGCGCGAACCGCCGAGGTGATGGGTGTTTTGATGCTGGGCAAACCCATGCGCATTTCCGCCCGATACATCGACCGAGAAGCTGGTAAGCTTCAGACCGGCATCGGCCAGCGAACGCGTGAGTTGGCCCTGACTGGCGAGTAATGTGTCGCGGACATCAGCGTTTTGGGCGATGATGCTTGCGCTCATCGTTGTGCCGGTGATGTTGAGTTTGAGCGAGACCTCGCCAAGATGTTCGGGCGAGAGCTTCATCCGAACCTCGGACGTGTTGCCCGAACTTCGCATGAGCATCCCTTGAACGACTTGGTCGATGAGGGCGCTCGGATCGAGCGGGACGTATCCCGGGCTCGAAACGGAGCCGGTCGTTTGCGGCACATTGCCGCTCACCGGCGCCGAAACGCCGAACGGGTTTGCGCTTTGGGGAAGAGTCCCGGATGATCCATCTTTTTTCGCGTTCGAGCCGAACGTGTTCGAATCGGAACCGGTCTGCACGCTTCCATTGAAGGTTTGAGCAGATTTTGCAATTGCCGCCAACAGCCGGTCGAACACCGCGCTTGACGCGAGCGTTTTAGCGTTTGTTGAGGCGCCTGCGAAACCGGGCGATCCGTTCATCCGCGCATCAACGCCGGCAGCCCGCTGCATGATCCGCATTAGGATGTCGGGTTGGGGCGCCTTGGCGACCTCTCCGCCGAACGACTTGGAATCCTCGCCCGGAGCGCGCCGTGCAAACGGCAACGTGGAGGCGAACGGGTCCGGCGTAGGCTGTTCGGGTTTGAAATCGTTGCTCGGAAGCACAACCGGCCGCTTGGACGAAGCGTTAAAGACGCCTGGACCAGCCGGCTGGGGTTGAGGCTTAAGAACGTTGATTGGGAGTACGACCGGGTTTTTGGCTGCCCCCCGTAGGAGCGATTCAACCAGCGAAACGACGTCAACCGAAGTTGCCGACGGAGGCGCTTGGTGGGCCAGGAGTTCTTTCGCCGATTTGGCGTCCAAGATCTTTCCTGAGAATCGATTCTGCTGCCCTGTTTGTCCGGTCTGATCCCCCGCGAGTCCGGCTAGCACTTGAGCTATCCGTTGCGCGAGGGCGACTGCTTGTTCGGTGCTGTCACCCGGCGGAGGTACTCCGTCCGGCGGCGAGAGCGCCGTGGCTAAGGCTCTGATGAGTTTACTGTGGGAGTGCGCGTCGAGCGTCGTCCCGCCGACGGCGTGCAAGGCGGCTTCCGCTTTGACACTAAGCTGTTGGGTTACACGTTCGATGATGCTTGTGGGTGGTGTTCCGGAGCCGATCAGATTGGCAATTTGGTTCACCGCGGAGGTTGAATCGGTCGGGCCGGCCTGTTGCTTGAAGAGATCGCCAAAACGCGAACCCTCAATTTTGCCGTCCTTTTGACCTGAACTGCGCGAAGCACCGACGCCCATGACTGATCCGGCGGCCGTCGCACCGATATTGAAGAGTAGAGAACTCATATGTTTCTTTTTCACCCCCTTTCCGATCAAAATGCAAAGCAGACTGAGATGCTCTGTGTACTACTTTATCGGCACCCCAAGCCGGTAAACTTAGGTTCAGACCCTTGGGCTATGGGCGGCTAGTGTAAGCCCGCGTAGGGAACATTGCCGGATACGATTGCCCTGACGTGCTGAGGCGAGTCGTCGCCGATCGTTTGGTTTAAGCTGTCCTCCCAAGCCCACACGATGAGCCCACGCAGCTCGCTCGCTCCGAAAGCGAGGCGGCCCTCAACGAACGCAAGCGCTCTCGGCGAGCCGTTTTGAAAGCCTCCCGCTTTGTCGATACGGTACAGCTCGGGGACGGTCGCGTCCGAAGCAGCCAGATAGCGTTCGACTTCGCTCATAACTGCGCCATCATTCGCGAGCGTTTGCGAAGCTTGTAAACGAACCGGCGTCATACGGGTTGCAACGCCGGCAGCGGTAACGTACCGGTCGACGAAAACGGTTTCGAAAAGGTCGTGCAGATGTGTCGAGTTCGAGTAACCATTCGGATTCGGGTACTTTCCCCACCCATTGAAATGCACGGTAACGTGCAGCGGCTGGCATGCGTCCCCGACGTAATGGCCCCAAACGCCAGCATCACGCAGCACAAGCTGTTCGTCAACATCCCTTCGCGCTGCGGAGATGGCGCGCAGCCGCGCCGTCGTGGCACGGACCGATTCGTAGTCATCGACGCGCCAGTATGCCAACGTCATGCGCAATTGCTGCCAGCCTTGAACGAGGGAGTACGGCAGATAGCCCGATTTGTATTGATCGCTGCCTCCGGCCCGTAGTGCGGTATCATACGCTTCGCGCGTTTGCGGCAACGCGCTCAGACGAACGCCGCCTAGAATCGTGCCGTCGCCCAAAAGATCCACGTAGTGGCCCGGATCTTCGGCCGCGTCCCATTCGTTGCCGGCACCTTTGAGAAGGTCGAGTTCCAGTCCGAGATCCGTGATCTCGGCAGTCGCGCGCGGCGTTCGCATAAACGCCGGAACCTCCGCGGGTAATGACGCGGCGGCCAAGTGATTTATGAGGTGGTGACCCGTCGCACCCCACGCCCACACTGGCACCGGAGACACGATCATCCAACAGATTGCAAAGAAAAGTCCGGCCGAAAAGCGACTCACGTTCATATCTCCCTCAGTCGGCCGCGTTTGCCCTTGGCTAGGCGGTTCCTCCAATCAGTTCGCGACCCGCTATCAAGGTTTGCAAGCGCAACATCAGATGTTCGAAAGCGGCAAAATCGAGCGACTGAGCGGCATCTGAGAGCGCCGCAGCGGGCTCGGGATGGACCTCAACCATCGCGCCGTCCAAACCGGCAGCGGCGGCCGCCAAGACGAGCGGCCCAACTAAACTGGCGCGCCCGGTTGCGTGGCTCGGATCGGCGATGACCGGCAGATGGGTCAATTCTTTCAACCTAACGGCACCGGCCAAATCGAATAGGTTGCGGGTATGCGAATCGAAACCGCGCACGCCTCGCTCGCAAAGCACGACTTGCTGATTGCCTTCGACCAGAATGTATTCGGCGGCGTACAGCAGTTCATCCAGAGTAGCTGAAGCGGCGCGCTTGAGCAGGATCGGCTTGCCGGTCCGCGCCGCCGACCGCAGCAGCATGAAATTTTGCATGTTGCGCGCCCCGATCTGAATCATGTCGACGTGTTTGCTCAACATCGGCAGGTTATCTTCGCTCAATGCCTCGACCACCGTCGGCAACCCCGAACTCTCACTAGCCCCGGCAATCAGCACGACCCCGACATCGCCCAGTCCCTGAAAATCGTACGGCGAGGTACGTGGCTTATACGCACCGCCGCGAAGTATGCGCGCGCCTTGCGCGCCGACAAACGCTGCCGCACGCTCAATCTGAGCGCGGCTTTCGATCGCGCAAGGTCCGGCCAGCATCACAAAACAGCCGTCGCCGATGGAAACGCTGCCGACCCTCACGACGGTCGTTTGAGTTGAGTCTCGACTCACAAGGCGATATGGTGCTTTCATTACACTCCTTAAATAGACAAAAAAGCCGCCCGGAGAACCGGCGGCATCGAAACACTCTCTCGAAAACGCGCTTATCTCACCGGTAAATTGCCATCGGTAAGTGCCACCAGGACGTGCGCGCGTTCAAACTCTGCATTGGTTGCGACCGACCGTACCACGTAAGCACCAGCCTGTCAAGCTAAGGTGATATCGTGTATCGGCGCCGGATAGAGCTGTCCCTTTTTTAGCCGAATAGAAATGTCCCCATGCTGGGTGCGAACGCGGAATCATCTTACCGCGCGAAACTCTACGCACAGCCATGATGGCGGCCGGCTTGTGGAAGGCACGACGCTCAAAGAAAAAACGGGCGCATCCACCACGTGAACGACGTGCATGCCTGGGAGAACTTGTGCAAATCGACGGATCGTCACATCGCTGGTTCGAAGACCGCGGGCCAAAGTGGACACTGCTCGTATTCATTGACGATGCGACAAGCCGTCTCATGGGACTACGTTTCGTCCAAGCTGAGACAACCCAACATTATTTCGATCTGGTTGATGAATATATTCGCTCTAATGGTAAACCATCGGCCTTCTATAGCGACCGATTCGGAGTTTTCCGCGTGAATATCCCTTCTGAAAAAACCGAATCAGTAACGCAGTTTGGTCGAGCCATGCAAGAACTCGATATCCAGAGCATCTGTGCGAATTCTCCACAAGCTAAAGGCCGCGTCGAATGCGCAAACGGCGTGCTGCAGGATCGCCTCGTTAAAGAGCTCCGACTTCGGAACATTTCCACAATGGACGAAGCCAATACATTCGCGCCGACGTATATGGCATCCCACAACCTGCGTTTCGCAATCGCGCCGCGCTGTGATATCGATGCCCACCGCGCGCTCCAACCAAATATCGACCTCGATCGAGTGCTATGTTTAACATCCACCTAATCATACGTGGATTAGAAATCCACGTCGCTCTTCAAACCCGTCAGGGGACTTTTCGGGCCCGAGGGGACATCATTCAGATCCGTTGACAGCTAAGGTGATATCGAGAAAATTGCGGGCGATCCGGTCTCCGTGTTCGCTCAGGATCGACTCGGGGTGAAATTGGACGCCGTAAATCGGCAGTTCGACATGAGCGAGACCTTGGATGGCGCCGTCTTCGCTGCGGGCCGTGACGCGCAACTGGGGCGGCATCGACTGCGGCTCGATGGCGAGCGAATGGTAGCGCGTCGCGACGAAGTTGGGCGGCATGCCTGCGAAGACGCCGCTCTCATCATGCTCGATTCGCGATGTTTTACCGTGCATGAGATGCGGCGCGTGACCGATTCGCGCGCCGAACACCTCGCCGATCGCCTGCAGTCCCAAGCAAACGCCGAACACCGGCATACGTCGCTCAGCCGCCGCCCGAATAAACTCCAAGGCTTTGGGCACTTGCGCTGGATTCCCCGGTCCAGGGCCGACCAGCAACGCGTCATAGTCGGCAAGGATTTCAGGCCTCAAGCGCGCGTCATCATTGAGCATCACGTCGAGTTTCGCACCCTGCGCCGCAAACAGATGCACGACATTGTACGTAAACGAATCGAAGTTATCGATAAAAAGCAATTTCGGCTGCGAGGTCATTCCGCTACTCCGAGCACTTCGCGAATGATTCGGGTCTTTTTCAGCACTTCTTCGTACTCGGATTCGGCTCGACTGTCGGCTACAATACCGGCGGACGCTTGCCAGCAAGCCCGTCCATCCGCGACCTGAACGCTGCGCAGCGTGATGCAGGAATCAAAATTTCCGTCAAAGTCCAGCCGGCCGATACTTCCGGCGTAGAATCCGCGGGCGACCGGTTCGAACTGGTCGATCAACTGCATGGCCCGAATCTTCGGTGTCCCGGTCACCGTTCCGGCTGGAAACCCGGCCGCGAAAAGATCCAGCCCATCGCACTCGGCTTTGAGTTCGCCGACGATATCCGAAACGATGTGCATCACGTGGCTGTAGCGTTCGATTGCCATTAGTTCGTCGATCCGGACGCTGCCGAACGTACTCACCGAACCCAGATCGTTGCGACCCAGATCGACGAGCATCACGTGCTCGGCCCGCTCTTTTGGATCCGCCAGCAGTTCAGCCGCAATGGCTGCGTCTTCGCGCTCGTCGGCTCCACGGGAACGAGTTCCGGCGAGCGGACGAATTCGCGCACGCCGGCCTTCCAGGCGCACCAAGAACTCGGGCGATGCGCCCAATATCTGGCCGAACGGGGTATCGATATAGAACATATAAGGGGACGGATTACGGCTTCGCAGCGCTCGGTACAGATCGAAGGCAGCACCCCTCAGCGCGGCGCTAAAGCGAATCCCCAGCTGCAATTGATAGACATCGCCATCGTAGATGTGCGTTTGGACTTGCTTTACGAGCCGCATGTACGTGGAGCGATCCAGCGATTGTGAAACCGGCCCAGCAGAAACCTCCGCCGGAAAACTCGGTTTTGCCTTACACAGACGCGTGAGGTAGCCATCGACTCGCCGATTGAGCTGTTCGATATCGTCGCCCATACTCCAGATCGTCAATCGATCGGTGTAATGGTCGAAGATCAGCCAGGTTGCGGGGATCGCAACGTAGGCTGCCGGCATTCTGGGCTCCGAAGACGCGCGCTTCGGCAATCGGGCGAACGATCGCGCCGCGTCATACGCGAAAGCCACCAGCGCGCCGCCGGAGAAGCCGCCGCCGGCAGACGATTTCTGCGGCGCGAGCCGCGCAACGAACGCGCGCACGTTATCAAGCATCGACCCGTCGTCGGAGAACTCCGCAGTCTGAAGGTAGTCGATCCCGATAAAAGAGTAACGCGAGATTCGCCCCCCGCTCTCAACGCTCTCGAGCAAGCAGGACTGGCTGGGTTGCGCGAGCGCGAGGTAAGCGCAAATCGGCGTTAACGCATCGGCGATGACCTCGCGCGTGACGATCGGCACCTTAGACTCTAGCGTCGCAGCTCGGGATGTTCCTGGGTCAGTTGGGCGGCATAGGCCGGCGGAACATTATCGAGGATTTGGCCGACCGCATCGGCGGGCATAACCGCAAAGATCCGGGCGACGTACGATATTGGCAAGCGCTGAACGACCTTCGCCGCATTTTGCGCATCCATCGAACTCCACTCGCTCGCGGTTCGACGCAGATCCGGAGTCGCGCTGGTACTTAAATCACTTCCTGCCGATGCCGCATCGATAATCGCCGGCGCACTGCTTCGAGCTGCCGGTGACTTCGGAGCGGCTCTCCCACGCTCGATGGCCTGTTGCTGTTCGGTTGCATTGAGTTGAGACTGCACCTGGGTGAGCTGCTTGTTTAGGGTTGCGGTTTGCGCGCTATCGGTCGCGAGCTGCTGCTGCAGATTGAGGATCTGCCGATCCTTTTGGGAGATCGCGGCATTCTGCTGCGCGAAGTGTAGCGGCTGCGCGGCCCGACCGTAAGCCGACCCCAGGGCTCGCCAGATCGGCGCTAATGGGCCGTTGAATATCGCGTTTTGCGAAGGCGTCCAGATACATGCGAGCACGATCAGCACGACGGCCAAGAAAGGCAGCAGATATTTTTGCAGTTTAAACGGTTTACGCCGTCTACGGGTAACGATCACAATATGCTCCCATGTTCAAGCCGGGCGCGTCCAAACCGCCGAGCGTTCGCATCGTCAAGTTCGCCCTGTTCCACTGCGTTCTCCTCGGCGATATGGGACGCATGCCGGTTCTCTTTCAGTTTCTCGATCGCTTTGCGTTCTTTAGCGGCTTCGAGCAGGTCGACGCGTGCCCGGTCAAAGTCGAGTTGGCGCGCGACTACTACGTGTTCGCTTGCGGTGACCGACCTATCCAGATACTCCAAGTGCGCGTAGTGCAAGCGCAGCTGCTCGGTTGTAAACGACCGATGGTCATCCCGCAGCGCGCGCGAGTGAAGCCGAAAATCGGCATGCAGGCCCTCGAGGTTGGCCTTGGCTTCGTTAAGCGCACGCTGACGCTGGGCTAACACGCGTTGCTTCTCGGCCTCGACCCGCTCGCGCTGATCCAGTACCGGTTCGAGCGCGAATACGAACCTGCGGCTCATGCGATGCTCAGTATCGCGCTCACGGTTTGCTCGTAGGACGAGCTCTCGTAGACGCCTTGCTTGAGAAAGTGCCGGATGCTCTCGATCTTCGAGAGTGCCAAGTCCACTCGCGGGTTGGATCCCGGAACGTACGCCCCGATGTTGATCAAATCCTCAGCATCCCGGTAGGTCGCCAGTACATCGCGAATCGCCGAGGCCGCCGAGAGGTGATTCTCATCAGCGACATCGGTCATCACGCGGCTGACGCTCGCCAAGACATCGATCGCCGGGTAGAGATTAGCCGAGGCGAGCTTGCGCGAAAGGACGATATGCCCATCCAGAATCGAACGCACCGCATCGGCGACCGGTTCGTTCATATCATCGCCGTCAACCAGAACGGCATACAACCCCGTGATCGTTCCGGTCTGTGAGGTACCGGCACGTTCTAAGAGCTTGGGCAGCAGAGCAAAGACCGATGGCGTGTAGCCGCGGGTGGTCGTCGGTTCGCCGATCGCCAAGCCGACTTCGCGCTGGGCCATTGCAAATCGAGTAACGCTATCCATCATGAACAACACGTCCAGCCCTTGATCGCGGAAGTACTCGGCAATCGTCATCGCAACCGAAGCGGCTTTGATGCGCACCAGAGCCGGCTGGTCACTGGTTGAAACGATGACGACGCTTCGCCGCAAACCTTCTTCACCCAAATCGCGCTCGATAAAATCGCGCACTTCCTTGCCGCGTTCGCCCACTAGCGCGATCACGTTCACATCGGCGGAGGTGTTTCGCGCAATCATGCCGAGTATCGTCGACTTTCCGACGCCGCTGCCGGCGAAGATACCGGTTCGTTGTCCTTTTCCGCAAGTCAGCAGACCGTCGATCGCGCGGATTCCGAGGGTCAGCGGCTCAGTCACTCGGCT
>JBDTCU010000014.1:0-4398 GCA_039923415.1 Vulcanimicrobiaceae bacterium | reverse complement strand
GCTGGACGATTGCAACCACCCTCACCGCAATTCTTGCCAGCACAATTTCGAGCGGCTTCTTCGCGGATTCGATTCCACTGGTTGCCGGCATAGTGGTAGTGGCAACGCTGGTGCGCAATCTGATCTTTTGGCTGGTCATGGAAATCCAGGGCTATCCGATCGGTCTGGGCGGCATTCATTTTCATCAGACCCTTTGGCAGGCGTTCTTGAACGGACTGCTCGCGACGATCGTGATGCTGGTGCTTCGGCACCGCGACGTTGGAAACAGATGAACCGGATGCGGCGCAAAACAGACTGGCAGAAATCGCCGCTGCGGATCGGAGTATTTATCGCGTTCACCGGGCTAGTAGTGATCGCGTTGATCGCGCGGCTCGCGCAAGTACAGATCATCCATGGTGAAGAGTATCGGAATGCCGCGCAAGCCAACCAAATTCGTCTCATTCCGGTCTCGGCTCCGCGCGGAACCATCTTCGATCGTCACGGCCATGTGCTGGTGCGCAATCGTCCGTCGTTTGTGGTCGGTTTAATTCCATCCGAAGTGAAAGACATCACCTCCGAGATGAAAGCGCTCTCGCAGTCGATCGGCGTTCCACCGGCGCAGCTTTGGAAGAGACTGCTGCACCACCGAGGGATCAATTATACAGATTTCGACGAAGTCGCGACCTACGAACCCTACGGTCCGGTTATTTTGGCCAGCGACCTTTCGGTGGCACACGTTGCGCGAGTTGCCGAGTTGCAGTCGGATCTGCCGGGTGTCGATCTCGAAGCGCAGCCCGTCCGCGACTACCCGATGCAGTTGGCAGGCTCGCATGTGTTCGGTTATGTCGGGCAGATTACCGAAGATGAGTACAAAGGATTGCGTTCGCAAGGATACTCGCCCAATGATGTGCTCGGCAAAGACGGTCTCGAGTATCAATATGATACCTATCTGCGCGGAAAGCCGGGCGGCCAGCGGATCGTCGTGGATGCGCAAGGCCAGGTGGTTCCGTCGATAAAGCTGCCGCCGAAGGCGCCGGTATCGGGCGATAGCGTCGTGCTCAATCTCGATTGGCGCTTGCAGGCAATTGCCGAGCGGGCACTCTCCGACGAAATCAAGACCTGGGGACATGGCCGTACCTATGGCGGCGCAGTGGTAATTGAAGACCCGTGGAGCGGCGCGATTCTAGCTCTAGTCAGCGATCCCAACTTCAATCCCAACGATTTCGCCACCGGAATCAGTGACAAAAAGTTTAGCTATTATTTGAACAGCCCGCAGGAGCCGCTCTACAATCGCGCGATTGCGGCGGCGACACCGACCGGTTCGACGTTCAAGATGGTCACCGGTTCGGGTGCGATCACGGCCGGAGTAGTCGGAGTGAAGGAAACCGTGTACGATTCCGGCGGGTGGAATTGCGGCGGAGCCGAGTTTCGCGATTTGGCCTCGGGTGGACTGGGAAGCACCACCTTTGTTCCGGCCTTAGCTGCTTCCAGCGACGGATATTTCTATCAGCTTTCATGGCGATTGGGCAATCCCCGGCTTCGCCACTATGCGCTCGAATTTGGATTGTCGGAAAAATCCGGCATCGATCTTCCCGGCGAGTTCGCCGGTAACTGGCCGACCAACGCCTCGATGCTAAAGACCACCGGATTACCACTGGAACCGAGCGATGTCTGCAGTTTGGGCATCGGACAAGGCGCGATGCAAGCCACGCCGCTGCAAATGGCCGATGTCGTTTCGGCGGTCGTAAATGGCGGCACCCTCTACAAACCGCAGGTGGTCCGCATGATTCGTGATCCGCACGGGAATGTCGTTAAGACGTTTGGACCGCAGATCATCCGACATGTCCCCGTAACCGCGCAAGCGCTCAAGGCAGTGCGCGACGGCATGGCTGACGTGACGTCGGCGGGCGGCACGGGGTATGGACTCGCGATCGACGGACTTCCATACGGCGGGAAAACCGGCACCGCTCAAACCGCCGGCGGTTCCGGGCCGAACACGACCTGGTTTGTCGCTTTCGCGCCGGTCAAACGCACCAAACTCGCGATTGCCGTCTTCGTCGATCGCAGCGGCGGGTACGGTGCGCAAGTCGCCGGCCCGATCGCACGCCGCATCCTGGTAGAGTATTTCCACAAGAAACCGTAAGACTATGGAAGCCGCGCCCGAGCCGCGGCAATCGCAGCCGTAGCGGCGCGATCGTGCTCTTCGAGGGCGGCTTGGGCTAAGATCGGACGGCACCACTCTTGGGCGACGATGCCCAAGCGTTCGATCATCTCGATCCGGGTGCGAAGATCGTACGTACTCGCAGTATCGTCGAGCAAGCGCGTCCAGGTGATTGCGGCGGAACGTCGTTTAAGCGCTCCGCCGACACCGAATAGCAGCGCTCCCAAGGCGAAGACGACAACCAGAACTAGATAAGGACTACTCGACGGCAATGTGCGCAGCGTCGCGCAGTGTTTCAAGCACGCCAGCGAGT
This sequence comes from Vulcanimicrobiaceae bacterium, assembly GCA_039923415.1. Taxonomy (GTDB): domain Bacteria; phylum Vulcanimicrobiota; class Vulcanimicrobiia; order Vulcanimicrobiales; family Vulcanimicrobiaceae; genus JALYVT01. The sequence continues at coordinate 1,945 of JBDTCU010000014.1, read as the reverse complement.
CCATCGTCGAGCGTACGATTGACGCTGCTGGTCAACACCCGATGGAATTCGGTCAGCGGCAGCGTTTGCAGGAGCGAAAAGACTTTGATCAATTCGGTGCGATAGGAACCGAGTCGATCGGAACTCGAGCGGTCATACTCGATCGTCTCGCCGAGCAGCTGCGCGTTGACCAGCCACGGTACGACCGACCCGAGAGGCTCGCTCTCCAGTGCGAACTGCAACTTGGCAATCTCATTCATGTCAACCGGGCCGCTCAGCCGCACGATCCCGGCGGGCTTGGCGGTCGTGCCGCTGGGCGACGCTTCGAGCAGCGCTCCTACGGCTTGACGCAAAGCGAAGCGGCTATCTCGATCCTCCAAATCTTTGGCTGTCAGTGACAAGCGTGGAATACTCAGCCGCACAAAGAGCCGATCGAGCGGTGCGCGCACCGCTTTACCGGCTAGCCGAAAACTCTGGTCGAGGTCCGGATTCGCATCGATCAAGCTCTCCGGAAAAAACGCACGAATCGCAAACAGGTGGGGGAGTAGTCCGCCGGCATCGCTCTTTTCGAGCGCGCGAATCATCTGCGAGAGACCCTCCAGCGTGAAGTCGAGGTAGGCGACCGTATCAAGGGCGGCGGGCGGTGTTTCGGGCACCGGCTGCAAGGCTTCGCGCGCAGGCGCTGCAATTTCGCCGAGCGCGCGCACCGGCGGCTCGTCGAGCTGCGCGGGGGGATTATCGGTTTGCGGCTCTTCGAGCGGACGAAATTCGGGAAGCGGCGGCTCCGACTGAGCGATTGAAATCGGCGTTCCGGCAACCGATTCGCCGAGCGTCGGGGTGGACAGCACTTTGAGCGTCGGTGCGGCCAGCGCAAACGACCGTTCCCCATCCCAAGTGATCACCGCGCGAGCGTCGATCGGCGTGCCGGCAGTGAGCGGAGCCATCACGATCATCTCGAATCGCACGCGCACATCTACGCCGGGATTGATTTCGGTCAGCACCAAACCGCGCTGCGACCAAAGCTGCGAGGTACCCGAATCATCGGGAACGTTCATGCCGTTTACGGTTGTGCTGCCCGGGACGTAGACCGCCAAATTCGACGGCACGCCGCGCACGATAAACTGTTCGGCCGGCCCGTCGCCGGTGTTACGTACGCGCAACTCGTAGACGACGCGCTCGCCCGCGTTCACCGTTTCGGCCGGCGTTGCAAGCAGTGCCGCGCCTTCTTCGAAGAGCGACTCATGGAAGGTCGGGATGTCGAGCGGAGAGAGCTGCACCGGACTCACTCCGCGACCATACACCCATCCCTCAATTGCAAGCGTGCGCGAGCCTTTGGGCGGGCGGTTGAGTCGAATCGTTACCCGAGCTTCGTGTTCGGTATGGGCTGCAACGTCGCCGAACAGCAGCGCGTTACGGTCGCGCCGCGCACCGTCGGCCCGTTCGAGCGTCAACTCAGACGGAAGTTCGAGGGTTGCGCGCGCATCTTGCAGCGTGTCCGAGCCATCGTTGACAAACCGGACCACGAACTGCGCGCTATGCAGCGGGCGCAGCGGCTCGTGCTCGAGCAACTCCCATCCGCAACTCTGCGCTAAGAGCTGCGGTCGCGACCGCACGACTACCGTACCAACGCCCAAATCAGTCGCGCCCGATTCCAAATCGAGCACGGCGCCGAGACTCGCGTTGGATCGATCCGGCACCGGGGATGCAACCCGGGCGAGCACCGTAAAGCGCCGCTCCTGATGCGGCTGGACGATTCCTAAATCGAGCGGTCCATTATACGGCACCGGCTCATCCGGCGATTCCGCAATTCGAATATCTTCAAGGTAGGCTCCCGGCAGAATCCGCAAACCGACGTTCTGCTCGGATGCCGTTCCATCGTTGAGCACGTGAACGCTGTACACCACATCTTCGCGCGCCTGCACGGTTCGCAGGTCGACTTCGATGTAATTGCGCGCCCGGGTAAAAC
>JBDTCU010000013.1:0-4057 GCA_039923415.1 Vulcanimicrobiaceae bacterium | reverse complement strand
CCCCGGCGCGGACAGCCGAGCCTCGCCGGTCGCCGGCGCCCCACGGCACGCGTGCCTCCGCGAATCTCAATGCGCGGCTGAGGGCCTTAATTCCAAATAATCCCGTCCACGTCACCCAGAAAGTTTACGCCCCGGGATACGCGGCCGTGCCGACCAATGCGTACCCGACGCCTCCGCCCGAGGTCGTTGCCCGTACCAAGTTCATCATGGATCTGCATAAGCGCAATGAGGCCGCGGTGATGATGTGGGTAACAGCGGTTTCGAAGGATGGGCCGCTAACAATCTGCAGCGGTTGGCTGTATCGGGTCCCGGTCAAAGCTCCCGGCTACTTGCCGTCGCGCACCGACTCGTCGTTCAATCCCAACGCGCCAAGGTATCCCGGACCGCAGGGCGAGGCGGGTTTCAAAGCCATCGTTGAAGCGGATGCCAGCTTCGTTTGCTCCGAACGCGACCTCACACCATTTACTCCGCCGTGAACGCGATTCGAAGGGTGACGATTTTACGATTTTGTGTGGATCCCGGTACGCCAGTTTGTCACGCTGAGCAGAATTCGCCCAGTGGGCGAATTCGTAGTCGAAGCGCGTAAGCCAAGCGAGCGCAACGCAACCGCGGCGCTCTCCTAATGTGAGACGGATTCCTACTTGTGATCTGGGTTTTGTCGCAGTAAAATAGGGTCATCTCTCCGAGACCAGATTGAGCGTCTCAGATAGGAGGGCGGTTGGAACCGCAGGATCCGCCGGGCCATTGGGCCCCCACGAGTGCGCCGAACGAGCGCTAGATAAGCGCCCAACGACTGCCGGACGTATTCCGGTTGGCGCGTATGACTCGAGATAAAGATAGATCAAGAAGAGGGCCGCACCCCACGATGGGGTTGCGGCCGTCTTGTTTTTTTAGTACTCTCAAGGAGCGACGTCGGACTTGTCCGACACAGCGACGACGGATTCGACGAAGTCGAATCCCCCTATAAGGAGTCGTCAATCCGTAAGCGTGGGCCTGTCCCGCGCTTCGTTGTTGTAAAGGAGGGGACTCAGTTGCCATCTGGAGATTCTGCGGCGCACGGCGTCGTCGGAATTGCGTTTGAACGTGCCGTCGATGACCTGGCGCACGATCCGGCGTTTGCCGATGTCGAACTAGTCTCCCATCTTGCTCGCCGCAACGGACGCAGCACCACTCTCACGCTGATGGTCGATCGCGAAGGCGGCGTCGATATTGCGCTCTGCCAGCGTATCGCCTCATACCTCAACGCGAAGTTCGAAGCGATCGAAGCGCCGTACACGCTCGAAGTGGAATCGGCTGGGCTCAGTCGCCCGCTAACGCGGCCGGGCGACTACGAACGTTTCAAGGGAAAATCCGTCAAAGTCCTGACGACGCTGCTGGTAAACGGCGGCAAAACCCATCGGGGAACCTTGCGCGGTGTACGCGGAACTAATGTAATTTTGGAGACGCCGAAAGGCGAGCTCCCGTTGCCGCTGGCGACGATCAAATCGGCGAATATCGAGTATGACATTCGCGCCGACCTCAAACGTGAGAAGGAAGAACGGAAAAACCATGGCTGAAGCCGTCGAAGAAAAATTAATCGATGTTTTAAATTTCATCTCCAGAGAACGGAACATTCCGTTCGAGATGCTGATCGAAGCGCTCGAAGCCGCATTGATCACCGCTTACAAGCGGCACTTCGGCGGCGATGCGAATGCGATCGTGACGGTCGACCGGCAGACCGGCGAATATAAGGTCTACCACCGCCGGGCAGTCGTTGATGACGTGACCGATCCGAAGCTTGAAATTACGCCTAAGAAGGCCGGCGCCAAGTATCAGGCCGGAGACTTCTTCGATGAGGAGGTGACGCCGAAAGATTTCGGGCGGATCGCCGCGCAGACGGCCAAACAAGTTATCGTGCAACGTATCCGCGAAGCCGAACGAGACACCGTCTACAATAAGTACGCTGCCAAGGTCAACGATGTTGTGAAGGGCAGCGTTCAACGCTACGAACAACGCAACATGTACGTCTTGCTCGACGGCAAAGACGAAGCACTGCTGCCGCTCTCAGAACAAGTGCCGCGCGAAAATTTCCGAATCAACGATTTCATTCGTGCGTATGTGCTTGACGTGCGTAAGTCGCCCAAGGGACCGACGGTTATTCTCTCGCGCGGCTCCGAGGGACTGGTTCAGCGATTGCTCGAGTTTGAAGTGCCCGAGATCGAAGACGGCATCGTCGAGATTATGGCAATTGCGCGCGAGCCGGGAAGCCGTTCTAAAGTTGCGGTCCGCAGCAGTCGAGCTGAAGTAGATCCGATCGGAGCGTGCTTGGGCCCGAAGTCTTCGCGGATAGCAAACGTGCAGGATGAACTGCGCGGTGAGAAGATCGACGTCATTCGCTGGGACGCCGATCTGGAAACCTTTATAAACAACGCACTGGCGCCGGCCAAGGTTATCAGCGTCGAGCTCTATCCCGACGATGCGGTCGCTTTGGTGGTCGTTCCGGATTACCAGCTCTCGCTTGCAATCGGCAAGGAAGGCCAAAACGTCCGCCTAGCTGCGCGGCTTACCGGCTGGCGATTAGATATTGCAAGTGAGGAGGAGGCCGACGAACAGCGCGAGCGGTATTTGGCCGAACGGAATGCTCCGGCGGCCGAGGCCCCGGCTGAAACCGATGGAGTAGAAGCAGAAACGGATCTCGATACCGAAGAAGAAATCCAAGCTGGCCCGGCGATTGACGAAGAACTGATTCGCAAGCTCGAGGAGTTCAAGCGCGAGCGATTGGGTGGCTCAAGCGAGTAATCAGCCGACTCGAAGCTGCGTGGGGTGCCGCAAGCGCGCTCCCCAAGGCAGCTTAGTGCGATTTGTTCGAGCGGCGAGCGGCTGGCAGGCCGACCGGCAGTATAGGCAAGAGGGCCGCGGCGCGTACGTCTGCAGTGCAGCGTGTGCCCAGCGGGTTAGTAAAAACAAACGGTATCCGGGGCTTGCATCCGCGGCCGCCGAATATGGGTCTAAAGTGGGTTATCATAAAACGCAATCATGAATCATGACAAATAATCATCAAAATGCTCGCTAATGCGAGTTCGGGTTCTCCCATGAACTGAGGCAAACGTCGCAGGCGCACCTCGGGAAATGGCTCTGACCCAGTAGCGCCTTTTAAGAATTGGAAAGAATGCCAGGTAAAGTACGAATTTTTGAGCTCGCGAAAGAACTCGGGCTCTCCTCAAAAGAGCTGATTGCGCTCTTTAACGAGCGCTTAGGCGGCGTCTTCGAAGCGAAGAACCAGCTCAGCGTCGTCCCCGATCAGATCGCCGACCTGGTTCGCGGCGTCCTTAAGCCGGCACCCAAGCCGCCGGCGGCCGCGAGCGCGACGCCAACGGTTGCATCGCCGAAACCAGCGCCTGTAAAAAAGGCAGCGACCGCGAAGGCTGCGCCCCCGGTCGAGGCGGCAACACCGCCGGTTCCGACACTCAAACCAGTCTCGGCCAGCTCACGCAAACCGGCTGCACCCAAGTCCGCTAAAGCCGCTCCCTCCGAGCCGGATGCCATTGCCGATCTCGCGCCCGCAGCTTCACCCGAGGCCCCGCTTGCCGAAGCTATCGCGGTCCCCGCCCCCAAGCCCAAAGCGAAACCGCGCGCGGCTGCACCTACGGCGCCCGAAGCGCCGATCGTGCGGCTAACTCCGGTTCCGGCCGGCCAAGCCTCAATCATTGCGCCTAAGCCTCGTCCGGCGGAGCCCCCGCCGCGTTCGGCGTCACCCGGCCCGAGCAACGGTATTCCCGGTCGTCCGGGCGTGTCGCCGCGTCCAGGCCAGCCCGGCGTTCCCGGTCAGGGCTATCAGGCTCGACCCGCGACTCCCGGAACCCCCGGAACACCGGGCTCTCCGCTACGCGCTGCCGCCGCTAATCGACGCCCAGCCGGCAACGGGCCCTTTCGCCCACTTGGAACTCCAGGTGCGCCGGCCGGCGTCCCCGGGCCGGGCGGCCGGCCATTCACGCCGCGTCCCGGGTCGGCTCTGCCCGAGTCCGCTCCCTCTCCTAGTTCCGGAAGTCAGAGCGGCCGCCCAGGCGCCCACGGTCGT
>JBDTCU010000012.1:0-3945 GCA_039923415.1 Vulcanimicrobiaceae bacterium | reverse complement strand
GAGCGGGTATGATCGACATTCCTTGGTGCAGTCGTCCCGAGTGCGAAGCCGAAGTGAAAGCCAAAACCGGCGCGACAACCCGCAACTTGCGACCCCTCGAAGGTGATACCGAGTGCGTTGCTTGCGGTCAACCAGCTAACGTTCGAGCCTATTTTGCGCAAAGCTATTAAGCGCACTTTAACTTTAGCCGCTTTGTCGGGGTTACTTATTGCGGCAGCGCCTACCACCGCGCGGGTCGATGCGAACGCCCGCGCCGAGGGCAACCGCTTACCGATTGCGGTAAAGATCGGTTCGGTTCTATTTGCGAGTAAGTGGCCGGCCCAGGTACTCAAGGTATATGCATACGGAGTGAGAGAGCACGATATCGTAGGTTTGCGAGTCTCGGGTGTGAAGTTCCACACGCCGCTCAGTCGGGCGGGATTCTCGCGCGAGATCGCATCGCTCGTAACCCAATCGTTCGCGGTCGCTCCGATCGAAGAGATCGATGTGAGTGCGGTCGTGCCGCTGGCCGTCGGCAAAGACATCGTGGTGGCAGGCGATTTAGCCAAACCGACGAGCCGAACCGTTTTCACGATAACGGTTCGACAGGGCGAATCTGAAGCCGAGCTGTTAGCTCGGATGCGCTCCGGCCGGGGCGTCTACTGGGATCAAGAGTGGGCAAAGGCCGCACTTCACTAGGGCCAGCTTGGATGCGCGGCTAATCTTAAGGGAAATTCATGTATCGCAAAACCACCCTCGCGAACGGCGTTCGCATCATCACCGAGTCGATGCCGGCAGTTCGCTCTGCCACGATTGGGATTTGGGCCGACGTCGGTTCGGCTGCCGAATCCGCACCGCAGCGCGGCATCTCGCACCTGGTCGAGCATATGCTCTTCAAGGGCACGCAGAGCCGCACCGCGCGCGAGATTGCCGAAGAGATGGACGGCATCGGCGGAAACCTAAATGCGTTCACCGATAAAGAGTCTACCTGTTACTACGCTAAGGTGATCGACCACCACGTTCCGCTGGCGATCGATGTCTTGAGCGATATGTTCCTGCATTCGACCTTCGATCAAGAGGAACTGAAGAAAGAGCAGAAAGTCGTTCTCGAAGAGATCAAGATGTACGACGACTCGCCCGACGAGTTAATTCACGACCTTTTCGTTCAAACGATGTGGCGCGACTCTCATTTGGGCGCACCGACGATCGGCTTTGCCGATACGGTCTCAAATATAACCCGCGGCGATCTGCGGGAGCATATGCGTTTACGATATGCTCCGAATTCGGTTGTCGTGGCGGCCGCTGGAAATATCGATCATGACAAGGTCGTAGCCCAATTCGAGAAACAGTTTGCCGATTTCACCGGCTCGTGCGTCTTACCGCAGGCCCAGGTACCGATCCCAATGCCCTCCGCACTCTTTCGCTATAAAGACAGCGAACAAGCGTATGTGGTGATCGGAACCCGCGGCCTATCGATTCGCGACGATCGGCGGTACGCACTCTCGGTGATGGACACCATTCTAGGTGGCGGAATGTCCAGCCGGCTCTTCCAAGAAATTCGCGAGAAGCGCGGTTTGGTCTACACCGTTTACTCGTTTCAAGCGTCCTACCGCGGCGCCGGTCTGTTTGCGGTGTACGCCGGAACCTCCCCGCAGAGCGTGCAAGAGTGCGTCTCGGTTATCTCCGAGCAGTTCGGAGCGTTGCGTGAGCTGCCGGTCACCGACGCCGAATTACGCTTGGCGAAGGCGCACATCAAAGGCAGCCTGCTGCTCTCACTCGAGAGTTCTTCCAGCCGGATGATCCGTTTGGGACGCAGCGAATTTTCGCTGGGTCGTCAGCTCGAGGTAGAAGAGATCGAGCGCGAGATTGATGCGGTAACCGCCGAGCACATTCAGGGCCTAGCCGGCGAATTGCTGAGCGCCGAGAACCTTGGCTTGTGCGTGCTCGGACCGGTCGAAGAGGCCGCAATCGACTGGAACCGCAGCGCTGCATAATCAGCCGCTAGCAGCCGGCGTCCCGTTTTGGAGTTGGCAGCTCTTCGTTGCACTGGGGATTAACGTTGTCGTTCAAGCGATTCAGATCGGAGCCTACGCAGCTCGTCTAGCGGGCGTGCGCACCGGGCGTATTGCGACCTCTATCTCGCTTTTCAACCTGTTTGTTACCGCCAGCCGACTGGCCACCCTGCTCTATACGCTCATGCTTGGGCCAATCTCAGATCACGCCGGCAATGCGATAAAAGCGCTGCTCGCCAAGCACCTGCCCAACGCAGTCCACATTCAGGCGATTCAGCATACCTTCGAGTGGCAGCTCCGGCTGATTATTCTCGCCGGAACGCTGGGGGTTGTTATCGGCAGCCTGCTGCTGCCGATGTTCACATATCTGTTCGTTCGCGGAGTCCGCTCGTTCGAACAGACGAAATCGCTCCCGCATTCGCTCGTCCGCTTGTTCGATCCGCGGGTGATGCTGGACGTCCTGCGTGCCAATCGGCTGCCCAGGTTTGGAGAGCTGCGAAGCTTTTCTCTTCGCACGATTCCTCGCCGATTACTCATCTTTAACGTTGTCGTGACCGGGATCTACGCAATCGGTGTGGTGGCCGCCTACTACGCCAGCGTTATCGACGTGAACGTGGCGCGCACTGCACTCGGAATCTCGGGTATTATCAATGGGATCGGGACGATTGCGTTTACGTTCTTCGTCGATCCGACCTCGTCGATCATCGTCGATGAGGCGGTCAAGGGCGAGCGTACGCACGAGGAAGTGAAGGCCATGGTCTTCTATCTATCGGTAACGGCAATTGTCGGTTGGCTGCTCTCGCAGCTCATTCTGGTGCCTTCGGCTCAGATTATTGCCGCGGTCGCGCATCTTGTAAGTCATACACATTAGGAAGGTTGCGCAGATGAGAATAATACAAATGGCAGCTTGCGTTTGCGCCCTGATACTTGGAATGGAAGGCTGCGCCGGTTCGGTCGAACGCTGGATCGTGAACACCCGGGTAAATCAAGGCGCGTCGGCCCTGGATCGCGGTAATCTGCACGAATCACTGCTCGCCTACCAGCTTGCGCTGCGCGTCGGCCCGAACGATCCGCGCGCCCGGGCCGGCTTCTCCGCGGTCTCAATGGAGATCGCCGACAACGATTACAAACACGCGCATTTTGACGACGCGCTCGCGACCTTAAACGCGGCCGCGAAGTACGACCCCGGCAGCGTTCGTGTCGAAGCGCTGCGTTCGCAGATCGAGCAGGCTAAGCTCAAGCGCGAGATCGTGGTCTCGAACTATCCGACCTACAGCAGTGCCGGCGCCCAAATCGCAAAGGCGTATATCTCGCTGGCCGAATCCAACGCGGCGCTGCTGCACAGCCTCAAGCGTTTCAACTACAGTTACGATACAAACGACCTGACCAAAGCAATCCAGCAATCGTACGAGTTGAATCTGGAGGTCGCAAAAAATACAAATCGATTGATCGCCTACCGCCAGCTGGTTGAATCCGGCGTCCCGGAAGCTGCCAAAGGGCAGCAATCGCTAATGCCGGCCGCCTCTCTTCTGCCTCTGCCGTGAGCCGGGCCTGCTAGCGGCACTCTCCCCGTGCGGCTAGCCAAGCGCGACCCTTACCCACACTTTCGGCGGCGCGGAAGGCACGCCAATCGGCCTCCGCGTTCGGTTTGATGTTGAGCGAATCGGTTTGGAACACGAGCCACTGAGCTTGCGGGTTGATAATTCGAAAGCGCTGCATCCAAGCGCATAGTTCGAGATTTCGATTGAAGCGATTTCTTTCAATGTCGACGAAATAGCGTGCGCCTTTGCGAATCGCGCTCTGTTCGTCGAACGGAGTCCAGTTGTACGGATCCTCTTCCCAACCGTATCGCCCGATGTAATACAGTACCGACGGATCGTAGTGCCCCATCACTATCAGGGCATTTTTGGCGAGCGAGCGGTCGAGCGCGACGGCATCGCGATACACCGGCTTG
>JBDTCU010000011.1:0-5098 GCA_039923415.1 Vulcanimicrobiaceae bacterium | reverse complement strand
GTTTGGCTGGCATCATGACCTTCCAACGAGACAGTTTGGGTTGCATCCGAGTCGCTGCTGCTTGTACTTACACTCACGCCGGAAATTTTGTTCAGCGCATCGGCCAGTGTATCCGAGAGTTTGCGCTGCGCGCTCGCATCCGAGAGCGTACTGCTTGAAATCGTGGCCGAAGAATGGACCGTAACCGAGCCGATGATCGTGAGTTGCTCTGCCTTGGCAAGGCTCACGCTTACGGTCACGGCGCGCCCGTTTATGATTTCGAATGAATCGGACGTCACAGCCTGATAACCCCGCGAAAAGACCCGTGCCCGATAAATTCCGTCCGGCACTTCGGTAAACTTCACCGCGCCATTCGTTCCGGAGTACTCGCTGCTGAGTACCGGGCCGTCCAACATCACCCGAGCCAGAACGATCGGGCCCTTGGTCGCAGCATCGGTGACCGTAATGGTGATCTGTCCACTGTCGGATTGCGCGTTTGCCGCGATCGGCAAGCCGCTCGCGGCCAGACTGATTAGAGCAAAAGCGGCCAGGGCGCGTCGCAGCATTATAACACTCATCACTTTGAATTACAGGACGATGGTGACGGTTGTACCGCGGCCGGGGGCGCTTTCAATGGCAATGGTTCCGCCGGCACGTTCGACTGCGCGCTTCGCGATTGCAAGCCCGAGGCCGGTTCCGCCAATCTCGCCGCGCTCGTCTCCCCGATAAAAGCGCTCGAATGCGTGCATCCGTTCCGACTCACTCATTCCCGGACCATCGTCGTGAACCGTCAGCACGGTCTTTCCATCCTCCTTGAAGGCTCGAAGATGAATCGGTGCGCCGGGCGCATATTTGAGCGCGTTCTCGACGATGTTCCAGAGCGCTTCACCCAGTTCGCCCCGGTCGCCTAGGATCGTAGTTAGACCCTCAGAGCTATAACTGATTTCGCAACGTTCGTCCAGCCGGCGAGCGGCATCAGCTTGCCCACGCAATAAATCTGCGACATCGATCGGATCTTCGCGCGGCGGCGCCTCCGAATCCAAACGCGCAAGCCGCATCAGCCGGTCGATCAGGCCGCGCATATGTTCTTTTTCGATCGCCATGGTAGAGAGAATCTGCTTCGCAACGGTCGGCTCGGCGATCGCCCCGCGACGCAGCACATCGATGTATCCGGCGATAACGGTAAGCGGAGTCCGCAATTCGTGCCCGGCGTCAGCGACGAATTGGCGCATACGTCCCTCGGTTTGTTTTCGCTCTTCCATTGCGAGCGCCACGTTGGCGGCCGCGTCGTTGAACGCATTGGTCAGCAGCATCATTTCATCGCCCCCCACCATTACGAACCGGCGCTGCGTGTAATCGCCCTTGGCTAGCGCCTGCAGCGATTTACTGACCTCGTTTAACGGCAGCAACGCCTGGCGCGCAAAGTACCGCCCGATGAACCATGACCCGAGAATCGCCAGGATTGCAATAGTGACGATGACTCTCCAGTACGGGATCAGTGACACGAAGATAATAGCCGGCGACGTCCTAAACGCCACGTACCCGCCCGCGACCGCGGTAAGCCCAAATGGGTCCGGCCGGATCAAGCCGTCGCCGCGAGGTACGACCCGTTCGTGCAGCACGATCCGGTGGTGCGAAGCCGGCTGCGGTGCTCCGGGCGGCGGCGCTAGAACGACGGTGCCCTTAACGATCTTATCGAGCAGATGCGGCCGCAAGGTCTGGTCGCCGCCCAAAAATTTGCCCTTAAGATCGAATACGGAAACGCGCAGTCCGATGCCGCTGAGGTCGCCCGCGATTCGCGGTGCGGCCTGTGCCAGCGACTGCCCCTCGGTTTGCGCCTGCTGGCTAAGAATGCGCGCCTCTTCATGCTTGGCAATAACGATATCGCCGGTAAATCCAGTCAGTTCGTAGAGCAGTGCGACCGACGACGCAATGATGACCAGCAGCACCGTAATTCCGAGCAGCAGTGCGTATAGGGCCGCTAACCGTGAGGAAATCGATTTCACTGCGCGAGGCCATAACCGACTCCGCGGACCGTGCGGATAAACGAGTTTGCGTCGGGCCGGTCGATCTTGGCGCGGAGATACGAAATATACGTTTCGACAATGTTGGGTCCGCCCTCGAAATCGTGACCCCAAACCAGTTCAAGGAGATGATCTTTGCTGAAGATACGGCGCGGTTCGCGCATGAACACGACGAGCAGATCGAACTCGCGTTGGGTGAGTTCGAGCGGGTCGCTGGCGCGCCAAGCCTCATGCATCTGCGGGTTGAGCGCGACCTCGCGCCATCGCAGAAGGTCTTCTTCGATCAACTGAGGGCGGCGCAGCTTGGCCTGCAACCGAGCGATTAACTCTTCAAAAACGAATGGCTTGACCAGATAATCGTCTGCACCGGCCCCCAGACCCGTGACCTTGTCGGCAACCTCACCCTTGGCCGTAAGCATGATAATTGGCGCCTGACTCACAGCGCGCAGCATCGGCAAGAGCGTGAACCCATCGATCTTCGGCATCATTACGTCGAGTACGATCACCTCGGGCTCCCACTCGCGCACAAGCGCGAGCGCTGCCTGCCCGTCGGAGGCCGTACGGACCGCAAAGCCTTCGCGCGTGAGACCAAGGTCAAGCATTTCACGGATAAATCGATCGTCGTCGATGACGGCTATACGCGCGCTGTGCATCATATGTTCTACGCTGGATTCTTGCGCGCTCCCCTGGGAACGGACTGAGCGGGCTCAAGCGGCTTGCGGCGGCAACTCCCAGCGGGTGTACGCCTGCTCTGCTATCAGCGCTGCACGTCGAATCTCACCGAGCGGATGGGCGACCAGTTCGATCCCTTCGCGGCGGAGGGACGCGGTGAGGACTTCGTGAGGGTTCCAATACGCAAATAGGTGCACTTCGTGTTGTCCGGTACCAGTGGAGAGGGCGCGGAATACCTCGCCGATTCCGCAAACGCCGGCTTGCAGCAGCTTTCCGGTGACGGAGGCCTGGAACGCACCGGCTTGCCAGCCGGCCGCTAGGATCAAGAGCCTCTGAAGGTCGCCTGGGTCGACCGATTCAAAGTCGATTGCAACCGCTCTAGCCCGAGCTGCAATGCCGCCGCGGACCTCCGCGTGCACTTTCGTGCGAGTAATCGTGGCCTGGGTGCCGACCGCGAGCATTGCTCCGGAACCAATGATGTACTCGTCCATGGACTTAGTGTGGCCGACCCGGGTGCCACCAGTGTGGCACGGTCTGAATAAAACGAAGACGCGCCGTTGCCGACGCGTCTGCAGGATTCGCTCTAAGCGAATCCGAGCCCACTACCCGGAGCGGTGGGATACCCCCGGCCTGGACGTCTAGGCCGAGGAGCTTTGTACAGAACGTGCCGGCCGTTTTCGGTTGGTTTCAAAGAGGTCGAGCATCGCGTCGACAACTTCCGGATCCCATTGCGTGCCGCGGCCATCTTTGAGGATCTCAAGGGCTTGACGGGCGGGAATGGCTTTGCGGTACGGGCGCGGACTAATCATTGCGTGGAACGCATCGGCCACCGCGACCACCCGGGCCTCATAGGGGATGTTGCGGCCAGCCAGTCGATCCGGGTATCCCGTTCCATCGAATCGTTCGTGATGTGCGCGAACGACGACGGCGCACTTTCTCAAGGTTGGAATTTGATTGAGCACGCGTTCGCCGCTGGCGGCGTGTTCTCGCATCACTTCCCACTCGGATGCGGTCAGCGGACCGCTCTTAAGCAGAATGCTATCGGGGGTTGAAACCTTGCCGATATCGTGCAATACCGCGCATAACTCGACGAACTCGACATCTGCCGGTGCCAGACCCAGCGAGACCGAGAGGCGCCGGGCCCACTCACCTGTGGCCTTAGAGTGGCAACAGGTAGCGGCGTCGCGCTCACCCAGCATTGCGAGCAGGCTCTTTGTCGTGTCGCAGTGCCGCAGCGATTCCACCCCTATATCGCAATCCTTGTCGGCCGGCGCAAATGGACTTAACATCTCCACTTTAAGAATTTCCAGAAACGCCAGCAGCCAGCCATGATCCACCTCGACCGAGAGATTTGCTTCGTTTGCGATCAAATGGCAAGCCGAGCCGACCACTTCGCTCAGACCCCTAGCTCCCAGGTACTCGGACTCGGAAGCGGCCCACTCCCGCAAACCTAGCGGCTTAGCAAGCATAACGGAAAGGTATAAACGCTCAAGCAAGACTTCTATCGAGCCCTCAAGCGCGACGTTGCCGAGCAGGCGCGGATCGCTCAGGTGGTCGACGATTCCTTTGGAAAGGACTCGAAGCCGTTTTTTGGCAACCGATGGTGCCTTGAGAACTGATGCCACACCCGGTAATGTCCGCGATTCCATGTAGTAAGTAACGGTTAACCCATCGTGGTCGGAGTGGCGTTGCAGACGATGATGGTGAAGAGAGCGGCGGCGGCGGCGGCAAGAGCCATAAACATGAAGAACTCCTATTAAAAAGAAGGCGGGTTTGCTTTCTACTAGGATAACCTCAAGAGGAGCCCTTGTCTCTAGTTAAATTTAACTAGAGAGTTTCGCGAGGAGTCCGGCATTGTGTAGGGGAGGAGACTGGGCCGGTTAGGCGATGAGTCCCTGGCTTCGCGCAACCGCGAGGGCCTCTTGGCGTCCTCGGCATCCCAGCTTCTCAATAATATTTCGAATGTGCGCCTGGATCGTATACACGCTTCGGCCGGTTTCCTCGGCGATCGCCTTGGCGCCAAGCCCGGCCGCCAGGAATCGCAGAATCTCGAGCTCGGAGCGAGTCATGCGCCCTTCGCCGGAGTCTGCCTTTCCGGGGCACAACTTCGAAATCGCCTCAAAAAGCGATGCGTACCCGCCAAAGCCGAGGAGCCGAAGCGGCTCGAGGCTCTCCAAGAACCCTTCAGCGGCGGCTTGGGACTCCATAAGTCGAATCAATTGCGCGACCGCTTCTTTTAGCGCGTTCATGCCCGGCGTTGCTGCGCGCAGCGGTTTTCGAAGCGTCCGTCGCGCGCTTGTTACGCGGCCGCAAATCGCCTCGGTCAACGCACCGACCGTCGATACGAAGTGCAGCGTCTGCACCTCGTTGTGGGACGTCCAGGTGACGTTCCTGATAATTTCCAGGACCCTCGCGCTCGTCGC
>JBDTCU010000010.1:0-3846 GCA_039923415.1 Vulcanimicrobiaceae bacterium | reverse complement strand
GAACTTGGGTATTACATCGTAAGTGACGGCGAAAACAAGCCGTACCGGGTGCGCACTCGGCCGCCCTCCATGTACAATCTACAGGCGCTCAAGGGTATCGCTCCGGGCAACTTGATCGCCGATTTGGTCGTCATGATCGGATCGCTCGATCCCGTCTTCGGCGAGGTCGATCGCTGATGGGTTTTCCGGAGCGTCGGTATACCTCCGTAACGGGACCGCTGGGAGAATCCACATCGTGTGGGTTCTCCCGCTCCGGAAAACCCATCGGCATCATTTGGAGTTGTTGAGTGAGTGAGTTTACCGCGCTGTACGAGCGCTTGAAGCCGAAGTGTTTGGAACTGATCGCGGAATATGAGCAGTCGCGCTCGGCGCTCTTACCGATCATCCATCTGTTTCAGGCTGAAGAAGGGTACGCAAGTAAGGAGGCGATGGCGGCTTGTGCGGAGTTGCTGAATTTGCCGCAGGCAGTGGTTGAATCGACGGTCTCTTTCTACACACTGTTTTTTCGGCGGCCGATTGGGAAGTATATGCTGCAGGTTTGTCGTGGACTTTCGTGCGCGATCAACGGGGCCGAGGATATTCACGCCTATTTTCGCGAGCAGCTCGGTATCGGGCATTTTCAAACCACCCATGATGGCTTGTTCTCGTATGAGGAAGTCGAATGTCTGGCGGCTTGCGACCGGGCGACCTGCATGCAAGTCAATCTTGAATTTGTCTACGACCTTACGCCTAAGATGATCGACGACATGCTGGTCGCGATGCGGGCCGGCACGTACGAGGTGGCACCGTTGCCGCAGACGGCAACCCCGGGAGCGACTTGGGCGATCGAACAGGGCTCGCAAGTCAGTACGGGTACGAAATCCGCCGGCGCGCAGGATGTGAGCAATCCCAATAATGCCGGGGGCGTCGCAGACAAGAGCGGCGTCATTATGATCGATCGGATATTGGCCGAGGATTCGCGCTTTCGCGGGCGGACGCAAGAGCGGGTCGTGTACCAAGATCCGTCGCGCTTTGAGAAAGTGATCCAGGAATAATGCCCGTCGTTCCGGTTTTGACCAAAGGCATCGGTGAGCTGAACCTGCGCGATATCGACGTGTATCGGGGTCAAGGCGGGTACAAGCAGCTCGAACGCGCATTCAAAGAGCTTAAAAGCGAAGATGTGCTGGAAGCCGCCGACGCATCGGGATTGCGCGGTCGAGGCGGGGCCGGCTTTCCAACCGGGAAGAAGTGGTCGTTTCTTCCAAAGAACGACGCGCCGCGGTATTTGGTCTGCAACTGCGATGAAGCCGAACCCGGCACGTTCAAAGATCACATGCTGCTCGAGGAGACGCCGCATTTGGTGCTCGAGGGTATGCTGCTCGGAGCCTACGGAATCGGCTCGCATCATGCGTTCATCTATATCCGTGGTGAGTTCAAACGCGGGTACCAGATCTTCATGGACGCGCTGGACGCTGCGCGCAAGGCGGGGTACGTCGGCAAAAACGTCTTCGGAACGGGCTACGATCTCGAAGTCACGGTCCATCGCGGTGCCGGCGCATATATCTGCGGCGAGGAAACGGCGCTGCTGAACTCGCTCGAGGGGAAACGCGGTGAACCGCGCTTGAAACCGCCGTTCCCGGCGGTTGCCGGTTTGTACCAAATGCCGACGGTCGTCAACAACGTTGAGACGCTCGCCTATTTGGTGCCGATTTTGGAACGTGGTGCGCAGTGGTTTGCGGCCGTCGGCACCGAAAAATCGAAAGGGTATAAAGTCGTATCGATTAGCGGGCACGTTCAGCGGCCCGGCAACTACGAAGTCGCTCTGGGCACGACGATTCGAGAACTGATTGAGATTGCCGGCGGCCTGCGCCCAGGGAGGACGTTCATGGGGGTTCAGCCTGGGGGCGGCTCCTCGGCGTGTATCTTCGAAGAGCATTTGGACTGGGGTTACGACTACGAATCGATGCAGAAGGCGGGCTCGATGCTCGGTTCGGGCGCGATGGTGGTATTCGACGACTCGACCGACTTCGTTAAAGCGGCCTTTGCGCTCGTGCGGTTTTTCGCCCACGAATCGTGCGGTCAGTGCACGCCGTGCCGCGAAGGCGGTCATTGGCTCGAACAGGTGTTGGAGCGCCTGGTGCATCACCGCGGTGTCAAGTTCGACATCGATATGCTCACTCGAGTCAGTCATGAAATCACCGGCATCAACCTCTGCGCGCTAGGCGATTCGATCGAACCTTTTTTAGCCTCGGTTCTCAAGCGCTTCCCCGAGCAGTTCGAAGCACGCATCAGCAAGGAGACGGTAAGCGCATAATGGCCGATAGCGCGCAAGTTCAGGACGTCACCCTCACGATCGATGGCCTGCAAGTGCAGGTTCCTAAAGGCACGTTGTTAGTCGAGGCCGCCAAGCAAATTAAGCAAGAGATTCCAGTTTACTGCTATCATACCAAGCTCGGACCGGCTGGGCTCTGCCGCGTCTGTCTGGTTGAGATAGAAGGCATGCCCAAGCTCCAGATCGCGTGCAACACTCCGGTGAGTGACGGCATGGTGGTCCACACGCACAACGGCAAGGTTGACGACGGGCGCCGCTCGGTACTGGAGTTATTGCTGGTCAATCACCCGCTGGACTGCCCGATCTGCGACAAGGGCGGGGAGTGCGATCTTCAGGATTTTTCGATGGCTTATGGCCGCGGTGCATCCAGCGTCGTCGATCCCAAGAACAGCAAACCCAAGGCGGTCGACCTTGGGCCCACGATCGTGCTCGATGAAGAACGTTGCATAGTCTGCCAACGCTGCGTTCGATTCGATGAGATCATCACGCGCGAGCAGTCGTTGGTGGTGAAGGATCGCGGGGTGCGCGATATTATCGCAACCGCAACCGACCAGCCGTATCGCAGTAACTTCAGCGGAAACGTGACCGAGATATGCCCGGTCGGTGCGCTCACTTCAAAGACCTATCGCTTTAAATCGCGTCCGTGGGACCTGCATCGTACGCAGACTAGCTGCACCCAATGCGCCGTCGGCTGCCGGCAATTTATCGATGAGCGCTTCGAGAACGTGCTGCGCACGATGTCGGTCGAACACGACGATGCGATCTCGGATGGGTGGCTGTGCGATCGAGGCCGCTACAACATCGGCTTCTATAAAGACGCCCGGCGTTTGAATCAGCCGCTCTACAAGTCGGATGGCCAATGGATTCAAATCGGCTGGGACGACGCAATCGGGCTGTGGGCCGGCGCAATTAAAGATGCGATAGCGGCACATGGCGCGCAGAGCCTAGGCGTCCTCGGCGGCGGCCGACTCTTGAACGAAGAGGCGTTTCTGCTGCAAGACGTGTTCGGAAAACTCGGCGTGAAGAACGTAGACTGGCGCGCCGGACGCCAGCGCCAGGCGCATCCGGGTAAAGACGGCGGTGCGATCGTGGATCTGGAGAGGGCGCAAGCGATCATTATCGTCGGCCAGATGCCGGCCGAATTGGCGCCGGTGCTCGATTTGCGAATTCGTAAAGCGGTGTCGCGCAGTAAAGCCGTCCTCATTGCAATCGATAATGCCGATTGTCTGCCGCCGATTCCATTCAAAAATGTGCCGGATGTCAACGCCGCGATCGCTGCGATTCCAACCGGGACGCAGCGCGTCGCGATCGTGTGGGACGGCATCGATGTCGAGCTTGCCAAAGAACTATCCCAAGCGATACCGGCCGGGCTGACGCTGAGTACTTACATCGTGAGCGAACAGGCCAACGCGCGCGGCGCCGAAACGCTCGGCATGCATCCCGGTGCCGACGGCCGTGATTTCTCCGGCATGCTGCAAGACGCAATCGACGGCAAACTGGCAGTCCTCTCGATTTTTGGCGCAAATCCGGCCCTG
>JBDTCU010000009.1:0-2610 GCA_039923415.1 Vulcanimicrobiaceae bacterium | reverse complement strand
ACGATTGCTCCGGCGCGACGAAGGGTTGCAGCACAATCTTCCAGGGTAGCGCCGGTCGTCACGACGTCGTCGACTAAGACGATTCGCTCGCCAGACACTTCGCTGCAGACGCTGAAGCGCCCGTGCGCGGCCAGCCGTTGCGAGCGCCCGCGGCCACGCTGCGTATCGCCGGCAGCCTGAACCAGCAGGTTTCGAGCCCGCGCTCCGCCGCTCTGCGCGGCCAATCTCGCGAGCAGTTGGCCGCCGTCGAACCCCCTCTGCAGCCTTCGCTCTCTGGTCGTCGGGACGCCGACAAGTTGCACTCCGAGGGTAATTTGCGCCGCCAGTAATTGTGCGAGTGCGGCAGCGGCATCCCGTCGTCCATCCTTAAGTGCCAGCACGGCGCTGCGCAGCGCGCCTTCATAGACGCCGACGGCAGTGACCGAAAGTGTCTTCAACCTAAACGCGTGCGGTGACTCGCGCGGCGCACAGTCGGCGCAGAGGCCGCAACCGGGAGCTCGACAGTTGGCACACTGCGGCGGAAAGATCGCTTCGAGCAACTGTCGCACTCACACCCATCACGCCGAGCGGTTAATCGGCAAGTCGTCTCGTGTGTTTGCCAGTACACGCGAGGCCATCCCGCAAGCCTGGCTTCCTCATAGACCGTCTCGATCAGCAGCCTGCCGACACCTTTTCCGCGCGAGGCATCACGGATGAATACATCTTGCAAGTAGCAGCTTGGCTCGATCGATGTGGTGCTGCGACGGATGTGTTGTATCCGTCCCACAGGTACAGCCATTGATCATAGTCCTGGCGAGCGACGGGACGGACCAAGAGATTCCCGAACATTCTTACCCCGCACTACTTGGAATCACCGGCTCGTTGGCGACGGCAACACTATCGAGGTTCGCTCCGCCCGCAACCGCGTAGCCCACTCCGACGATCGCGTTATCAAGCCGCGCATCGGCGCCGATGATCGCGTTCTCCCAAACGATCGAGTGGTCGAGGACCGCGCCGGCTCCGATACGCGCGCCGTTTCCGACCACCGATGGACCACGGATAACGGCGTCGTCACCCACCACGACATCGCGGCCGATCCAGACCGCTCCGGTAATCTGCGCCGATGGCGATATTTTGGCGGTGGGGTCTATTCCGCTGGCACGGGTCTGCGGGATTGCGAAAACGCCGTTCACCACATCGAAGGTCGCGCGACGGTATTCGTCGGGCGTTCCGATATCGCACCAATATGCGCCGCGCGCATCGAAACCGTAGAACGCCGCGCCGGCTTGCTGTAACGCCGGGAAGACATTCTTCCCAAAATCGTAGAACGCGCCCGCTGGAATATAGCGAAATATCTCCGGTGAGAACGCGTAGATTCCCGTGTTGGCCAGTTTGCTTTTCTCAGTTCCGCGCGCCGGTTTTTCTTGGAAGCCGACGATTCGGCCGTCGGCTTGGGTGACCACTACACCGTACTGGTCGACGGCGTCGCGCTCTACCAACCCTATCGTTGCGATTGCTTCATTTTTTCGGTGAAACCCGATTAGCTGGTTCAGCGGAAGGTCGGTTAGATCGTCGCAGCCGACAACTACGAACGGTTCGTCGGCAAAAAAAGCCTCCATCTGCTGTACTGCCCCGGCGCTTCCCAAGAGTCGTTCTTCATGCAAGTATTCTAAGCGCACTCCGAACTCCGAGCCGTCACCGAGCGTCCGCACGATTTTCTCCGCTAAGTAATGCACGTTGATCGCAATCTCGTCGAAACCGCAATTGGCTAGGTAGCGAATGAGGTGCACGGCGTTCGGTTCGCCGGCGACCGGAACCAGCGGTTTTGGAACTTGTTTGGTGAGCGGGTAGAGCCTCGTGCTCATGCCGCCGGCCAGAATCATCGCTCTCATACGGGCTTCTTTCTGAGTGATTCAGCAGCTGCCAGCAGTACGAAGTGAGGCAACGCAAGTTGACGGCGCCAGCGCTGCGGTTCGCGCACCAACCGATAAAGCCATTCGAGGTTAAGCCTCCGCCACGTATCGGGTGCGCGCTGCACCGTGCCGCTGATGACATCGAACGATCCGCCGACTCCGATACCGGCTCCGCAGCCGGTTTGCGAAAGATGATCGGCTAACCAAAACTCCTGACGCGGCGAGCCAAGCCCTACCAGCAGCAGCTTTGCACCGCTCTGTGCTATTTGCCGGCAAATCTCATCCGAATCGCTCTCTTTGAAGTAACCGTTACGCGTACCGGCGATCTGCAGCCCCGGATACCGTCGCACCAGTGCGGCAGCCGCTTTTTCAGCTACGCCTTGAGCCCCGCCAAGCAAAAACAGCGGAGGACCGCTCGTGGCCGCGACTGCACTGAGATGGCCAATCAGCTCGACGCCGGTTACACGCTCGCGCAACTGCGCCCCACGCGATCGCGCGACCGCCAGCAATCCTACCGTATCGCAGAGCGAGAGTTCGCAGCCATTCACGGCTCGGCGAAAACGCGCGTCCTTCTGCGCGTACACCACCATTTCAGTGCCGAGGGTCACGACTTGAAGCGGCACGCCGCTCGGATCTTCGACACGTGCAAGGATGAATGCGGTGGCTTGGACGGCATCGATCGGATCGAGTCTACACCCTAGAATCTCCACTTAGACAG
>JBDTCU010000008.1:0-2829 GCA_039923415.1 Vulcanimicrobiaceae bacterium | reverse complement strand
GGTGAAAATCCGATCTTCATGACCGCTACCGGAGGCAAATGCAATCGCGTCGCTGTCGGGCGACCACGTAAGTTCGCGCACGTTCTTGCCGGCGCGCGTTACCGCAAAGGCCGGCCCACCGGAGGCGCCAACCGCGAAAAGCCGCCCGTGCACGATAAAAGCCAACTTCTTGCCATCGGGCGAAACCCGAAAATCGTTATACTGATCGGTTCGCGTGACGTGTGTGCGATCGTTCTCCGAGAGAACCCCTTGCAAGTCGACCGAAACGCGCTGCGCCCGTCCCGAACGGGTGTCGAGTTTCCAGACGCCAAAATCTCGCTCGAATGCAATCGTCTGCCCGTTGGCGGAAATCGTCGGCCACAGGACTCGCCCGCTAGTGAAATGGGTGACTTGCCGCGCCGATTCGCCGAGGGCACGCTCCCAAATATTTTCGTTACCGGTCCGATCCGACATGTAGTACACGCGCGCGCCGTCCGGCGCCCACATCGGCCAGATCTCTTTGGCGCTGCCGTCGGTGAGCTGCTCGTAGGTTGGATGCGCGCCAGTTCCACGACGAATCCAAATCTGCGAATCGTCGATGTGGCTGTGTCCGTTGCGCCACCACTGACTTCCGCTTAATCCCCGCAGATTAAACGCGATGCTGCGGCCATCGGGAGAGGGCGCCGCGTAGAACTGGTCCACATACGTTTGAGTGATAATCGGCAATGGGGTGCCGCCGCTCTCGCGAACGCGATCGATGTCACTGCGGCCCTCGACGTTGTGGCTCGATGTGGAGAAATATATCCAGCCGTCTCGCGACCAGCCGTCGAGCTGCTCGTTGGTGTCGTCGTAGGTTAGCCGCGCAAGCGAGCCTGTTGCAAGCGTGAACACGTACACGTTGGCGTATCCGGAATGGGTCGATATGAACGCCAGCCGCCCGCCGTCGGGTGAGTAGAGCGGACGGTCATCGGTTGCGCCGTCGGCGATCAGAATTCGGGCCGGGCCGCCGGCGGCGTTCACGGTCCAAATCTTCCCACCCGAAACAAACGCGATCTGGTTTCCGGCGGGTGAGATCGCCGGGGTTGCCAGGGAGGGTCGCCCGGCCGCTCCTGCGGGGCTAAACGAGATCGCGATAAGGACCAAAAACGGGACCGTAAGAACGCAAAAACGTCGCAGGGGCTTCATGCCGAAGAGTATTCCGACCGATGGGCTTTACAGCCTGGGGTGCAGCGTAGTATGGTATCCCAGTCGCCGGAGCGGACCTACGGCCTGCATCTGAAGCGAGACTTTCCTTGAATGAGGAGTTCTAACCGATGCCACTCAACACCGAGCAGAAGGCGGAGATCGCCGCCAAATTCGCGCGTTCGACCGGCGATACCGGATCGGCCGACGTCCAAGTCGCGATTCTGACCGCATCGATCAACATGCTCACCGAGCATCTGAAGATTCACAAGAAAGATCATCACAGCCGCCGCGGCTTGCTCTTACAGGTCGGCCAGCGCCGCCGTCTGCTCGGCTACCTGCAGAAAAAAGACGTCGAGCGCTACCGCAAACTGATCGGCGACCTCGGCCTGCGCCGTTGAAGTAGCCGGCTCAGCCGTGGGCGAGGCTTCCTTGTCCAAAAATTCTCGCGCGCTGCATCGGTGAGGATTTGCCACGTCCCATATGACGCAGCGTACGTGAGCAGCGGAAGCCGGCGCTTACGACGATCGACGGTGCGTCGTCATTGACATGCGGAATAAATATCCGGTCAACCCCTGGAGAAGCAGCGATGGCGGCCTCGAAGAGTTCGTGCGCTGCCGAGCGAGAGTCGGCTACCCATGGCCCGAGCACGCGGCCTCGGGTGAGGACGAAACCGTCGTTCTGCACCGCGAGCCATGCGCCGGGTTCGCGCCCGAAAGCTTTGAGGACGGCGCTTCGGTCGCAGCCCATAATCCGCCGGTCGATAGCGATGGCGCGCACCAGCGCATCGGGGTCGACGCTTACAGAGCCGATGACACAACATTCGTTCGCACCACGTTCGTATATCTGGCAGCCGTCGAGATCCACAAAGCCAAAACGTTCGTAGAGCGGCATCCCCAACTCGGTTGCATCGAGCAGAAGCGTTCTGCAGCCGTTGCTTTCCAGATTCGCGATCAGTTTTTGCAGAAGATCGCTTGCGATCCCTAACCGGCGCGAACCTGGATGGACCGCCATGGGGCCGATGTATGCAACCTTTCCATAGCTGCGAGCCGCGGCGAATCCAACGATCCTACCATCGCGCTCCGCGAGATAGCGAATCTCACCGCGAGGCGCCGCACTCGGCGGAGCTTGCGGATGTCCGGGCCGCTCGAAGACGGTCGTAATAAGGGCATCGATGGCGGGAATATCATCCTCGCGGAGCTCTCGCAGTACGATCGCACCGCCGGTTTGCATATGCCCGCTTTCGTTGGGCCTGGACGCCGACCTTCGCTACATTTTTCCACCGAGCATTTTGGTAGTGCTCGGTCCCATGCCCGAGACGTCGATGACGACGGCGTCCTTGGCCATGACGTAATGCGGAGTTCCAGGTTGTATGACGACGAATGTTCCCGGCGTAAGCGGCTTCATCGCGCTCTTGTTCATTTTCGATCCGATGCCGGCCATGAGCGTTCCGGAGAGGACCGTTACCATCTCAGCTTTTCCGTGCACGTGCGGCAGGTAAACCGATCCGGGCGCCATTTTAAGGCGATAAACGTACATGCCGGTGCCTCCGGGATCTCCAGTCAGCGCCGCCATCGACATCCCGCTCGGCAGCCCCTTCGAACTCCAATGCAGTTGATCCGGCGTCATAATCTTCACGCTGGATGCCGCTTGTGTTCCGGAAACGAG
>JBDTCU010000007.1:0-2895 GCA_039923415.1 Vulcanimicrobiaceae bacterium | reverse complement strand
CAAACGCGGAATCTTAGCCTACAAGGGCCGGTTAACGCGCACGCCGATGGCCAAAGCTCTGGTCATCGCACGCGAGATCATGGCGTTCTTAGCAGCCGGCCCGACTTTGCACCGGCTCACCTATGCGGGCAGCCTGCGCCGCGCCGAAGTGACGGTCGGCGACATCGATATCGTCTGCACGGCGGCCGATGCGCAAGCGGTAATCACGCGTTTCGTGGCATGGGAGCGCGCCCAAGCCGTGCTCGCCGAAGGGCCGACCAAAGCCAGTATTTGGCTGGAAGGCGGGCTCCAGATCGACTTGCGCGTGCTGCCGGATCATCTGTATGGAAACTTGCTGCAGCACTTCACCGGTAGTCGCGAGCACAATATCCAGCTTCGCGAATACGCCGTACGTAAGGGTTTTCGAGTGAGTGAAAACGGGATCGTCGAACTGCAGAGCGGGCGCGCGATCGCGTGTCAAACCGAAGAGGAAGTCTACGCCGCACTTGAGATGGAGTACATTCCGCCGGAGTTGCGCTGCGGTATCGGCGAGATCGAACTGGCTCGCGCAGGTACGCTGCCGCGCTTGATTGAGGTCAGGGATCTGCGAGGTGACTTTCACATGCACTGCACGTGGAGCGACGGACGTGGGTCACTCGAAGAGATGATCGCCGCCGCCGCCGCGCGCGGTTACGAGTATCACTCGATCTCGGATCACTCACAAGGGCGCGGACCAAAATATGGAATGACGCCGCAGGGATTGCGGGAGCAGCGCGAGCGAGTGCGCGAGATAGGCCAGCGCTTCAAGATCCGCACGCTCTGCAGCAGCGAAGTTGACATTCTCCCGGATGGCTCGCTCGATTTTAGCGACGAGCAGTTGGCGAGCCTGGATATCGTGGTCGCGAGCGTGCACTCGGCGATGAACCTGAGCGAAGATGAGATGACTCGCCGGCTGATTCGAGCCTGCGAAAATCCTTATGTTGCGATCATCGGACACCCGACCGGCCGGATGATCGGGAGCTTTGCGGGGTACGCGTTCGACTACGATGCGGTCTTCGCTGCCGCGGCGAGGACCGGTACCGCGCTTGAGATCGATGGACAAGCGCTCCGGTTAGATCTGCCGAGTGAACTTGCACGCCGTGCCTGCGCCATGGGCGTTACATTCAGCGTCGATAGCGACGCGCACGACCCCAACCAACTGGCCAATGTGGAACTCGCAATCAGCCAAGCGCGGCGGGCCGGTTTAACGAAGGAGCACGTTCTCAACACGCGCCCGCTGGCCGGTGTGCTGTCGTTTGTCGAAGCCAAACGAAAGGCCCGCGCATGATCGAAACGATGTGCGTTAAGGCCGGCGATGGTGTTGCGGCGGGAGTGCGCTACCGTAAAAGGATCTCCTCGCCCGAGGCGGCAGCTGCTCGATCCGGCTCCGAACCGCCAGAGCGACCATCGACCCCCGAATCTATTATCTTTGTACACGGAGTAGGTTCCACCGCAGCGATTTGGGATTATCAGCTTCGCGACCTATGCGACCGCTATGATTGCTATGCAATCGAATTGCGCGGCAATGGCGCGATCGGCCCGCCTCCCGATCCATCGATGATTACGCGTGCTGGATTCGTAAATGATGTCTTAGCCGTCGCTGATGCTGCCGATTCGCCGCACTTTCATTTCGTGGGATGCAGCTTGGGCGGGGTGGTGGGGTTCGAATTGTGGCAGCGCGTTCCCGAGCAAATCGCCTCCCTTACCGTCGTCGGCAGCTTCGCGAAATATCCGAATAGTGAAGCCTACGTCGCCAATATCGAAGCCGCCGTCGGCGCCGCCGAAAGCATGGAACTCTTTGCGGAGGAACGTTCGGCAAAACTGGGATTGCCGCTCGCGCGTCTTGCTGAAACACTGGCGCAGATGTCCTGCAAAACCATCCCGTCTTATCTTGCATCAACCCGCGCAACCTGGACGGGCGATTATCGCGCGATGCTCTCTACGATCAGCGTACCGACACTGGTCATCTGCGGCGAACGTGACCGCATAGCACCTTTGCCGCTCTCGCAGGAGATTGCCGCCGGAATTCCAGGGGCGCGCTTGGAAGTGCTCCCCGGCGCCGGTCACGTCAGCAACGCCGACACTCCAGCCGCTTTCAACAAACTACTCCGCGAGTTTCTGGCGACGACACCGCTGTAAGGCTTTCAAGCAGTTCGTGCGCCACACGCATGGCCAGGTATCGAAGCGCCACCGATGTCACGCGTTGTGAGGAAAAGGCGGCCACCTTTCGGGCGGTTATTGTTTCTGCCGAAAAAGACGACCATCAAATGAGAACGGTTCAAAATGTGGATCCACGAAGAGTCTACCAATACGCGGATGCTGCGGGTTAATAAGAAAGTCCCACTCTTGCGGGATGATGACCGATGGAACCGCAAGCGCGAGGGTCTTTTTCTCTCGGGTAAAGTTTTCTCCGACGTCGATCGCGCCAACGCTTCGAATTGGTGCATTCCAATCCGCGGGAAGCCTTGTGAGATATGCGACGTCACCTTCGGATATTTCCGCATACGAGAATGCGTAGTCGGAAGGGGCACGCTGCTTTGCGATATGAACCAGAAGCTCAAGTGCGCAAAGGGATCGCGTGCCCCCTGCATAGCCCATATAGGTGCCGGCGCGATTCCACCGCCCGCCGTAGCGATACGGTCCCAGGCCGGACCAGGCGTCTTCGACCGCTGGACAGACCGCGCGACGAACGAGATGCCACAGCGATATCACACTACTCCGCCGTACGCGATAACTCCCAACGATTGACGGACTAGCGCGACTCCCGTATCGGTCGACAATAGGCTCAATGGCGTAACGCCGCCCAACGCGAGGCTTTGTTCATGGAGCCATGCGACCGCGTTTTTGTGCTCGCCGATAAGGCTGTCGGCGTCCGCG
>JBDTCU010000006.1:0-5715 GCA_039923415.1 Vulcanimicrobiaceae bacterium | reverse complement strand
ACCGCGATCGTCTTCAACGATCTCGGCTTTCCCGCGAATCGGAATCGAGCCGCGACCCGTGCGGTAGGCTTCTTTGATCGCTTCGTGTCCCATGATAATGCCGCCGGTCGGAAAATCAGGACCTTTCACGATGTCGGAGAGCTCGTCGACTGTGATGTTCGGCTCATCGATGAGCGCCACGATTGCATCGCATATTTCGCCCAGGTTATGCGGCGGAATATTGGTTGCCATGCCGACTGCAATACCGCTCGACCCGTTTATCAGGAGCTGCGGTAATTTTCCCGGCAGGACACTCGGTTCCGTTCCCTGATTATCAAACGTCGGAACGAACGGCACCGTCTCTTTATCGATATCGGCGATAATATCCATGGATGGCCGCGCCAAGCGCGCCTCGGTATAACGATAGGCGGCCGGCCGATCCGGATCGATCGAACCAAAGTTGCCGTGTCCGTCGATCAGCGGATAGCGCAATGTGAAATCTTGCGCCATGCGAACCAATGCGTCGTACACCGACATATCGCCGTGCGGATGGTAGGATTTTAACACTTCTCCGATGACACCGGCGCACTTGCGATGCTGTTTGCCGGGGTCCATACCCATCTCTCGCATCGCGTACAGGATCCGGCGCTGCACCGGTTTGAGCCCATCGCGAACGTCGGGCAAGGCACGCGATGCGATAACCGACATCGCGTAGGAGAGATAGCTCTCCTTCATCTCGTCTTCGACGTTAATCTGCGAAATAATATCGTTGTTCAAACTGACTCAGCGCTCCGCTTCAAAAAATGATGGTTCTTCCCATGGTGAGGTTGGCTTTTCGGGCGGACGAATATCTTCGCGCAACTCGAATAAGCCGGCTGCTAGACGTGCCTTGGCGGCCGCAGTCTGCTCGCGAACCTTTTGCAAGCCGGCCTCGGCTTGCGCGGTCAATTCTGCAGCGTCCGGTCGCTCTGGCGTCAGGATAGACGGCTCCCTCGTGAGAACATGGTACGAGTGCGATTCGCCAAAGCGATGGAACGAACATTTCAGACCGAGAAAGCGCTGCGGGATTTTGCGGCTGAGTTTGCATCGCGACTGCAGCCCGGCGACGTCGTCGGGCTCTCGGGACCCTTAGGTGCGGGTAAAACCACCTTTGTGCAGGCGGTCGTTTCAGCACGACTGGGCCACGATCCGACCAGCAGTCCCACTTTTACCTTCTGGCATCGCTATGCGGGTTCTCCCCCGATCGACCATCTCGACCTTTATCGTGTCGAGGACGCGCGCGATTTGACCGAACTCGGGCTATATGAAGTGTTTGACGGAACGTCGGTCGTTTTAGTGGAGTGGTGGGCGAACGCGCCGGAATTGCTTCCGGAGCGCCGGTATGAACTTGAGTTGGAGGGCGCGGGCGATCAGCCGCGCCTCCTGCGGATGCGGGGGCCGGCTTGACCACGCTCGGAATTGACGGAGCACTCGGATCTTTCTCATGCGCCGTGGCCGAGGATGGCCGGACCCTGGCGGCCCTCGAGCTGCCGGGGAACATCGCCTTGGAGCAGGGGCTGCCGGCAATCGCTTTCGTTATGCAGCAAGCGGGGCTGGGGTCGGCTGAGCTGGATAGAATCGGAGTGGGGATCGGACCCGGAAGCTTCACCGGCCTGCGAATCGTGGTGAGCTATGCAAAATCGCTGGCCCAGGCCTGGAAGAAACCGCTGGTCGGAGTTTCATCCTTCGATAGCCTTGAGGCAAACGTTGCGGCCCTCGGCCTGCTGACCGTCGTGAGCGCGCGTCCCGGTGTGATTTCGGTTCGCTATCGACATGCAGGGACAGAGCATCGCCGGTCGGGTCGAACCGCCGACGTGCTGGACGCCATCGAGTCGCTTTTTATCGAATCGGGCGAGCCGAAAAGATTGAAGGTTCTGGGCGCCCCGGAGGACGTGCTCGCCGGGCTTGGCGAACGCGGTTTCAACGTGCAAATCCTCGAGCCTCTGATCTCTCCCGCCGCACTAGCCGTAGCCCAGCTCGCTTGCGAGTTCGCACCGGCCGCCAGTCTGCACGCAATCCGCGCGGATTATGGCGAACTTCCGGCCGCGAAGCTGCCGAGATGAAACTGACACTCGAGCCGCAGCCGGCAGGCTCACCGGAGCGTATGCAGATCTCGACGATGTCGGAGGCCGATCTAAAAGAGGTTGCGCGCATTGAAGCCCAGTCGTTTTCGACAACCTGGCCGGCGAACGCGTTTTACAACGAATTGCGAGACAACAAACTGGCGTACTATTTTGTCGGAAAAATCGCCGAACAAGTCGTAGCTTATGGCGGCATCTGGGTTATTTTAGAGGACTCGCACGTCACCACCATCGCAGTCGATCCGAGCCAGCGCGGGCGTAAGTTCGGAGAACTCATGCTGCTGCATCTGCTCGATCAAGCGATTCTGGGCGGTGCATCCTGGATCACGTTAGAAGTTCGCGAAAGCAACACCGTCGCGCAGGCACTCTACCGAAAGTATGGGTTCACCACGGTCTCAACCCGGCGCGGCTACTACAGCGATAACAACGAGAACGCACTAGTCATGTGGGCCGGCAATTTAAAAGGTGCTCTATACTCGAACCGGCTGCGCGCATTGCGCTGCGCGGTCGAACAGTGATCGCGCTGCTCTTAGCTGCGGTCACCGCGTTTATGCCGGTACCGGGTGCCTCGCTCGGTGGAACGGTTAAAGATATCGTCAAGGCCCACGGCCTACCGACGGTGGTGACGACCGATATCGGCCACGTCTGGACATGGCAGCAAAAAGACGGCTCGCAATTGCGCGTGACCAGCGACGATGATGGAACGGTGCGAATGATCGACTTGCTCGCCGCCAAAGGTGTTCCGGCCAAATTCGATCTTCCGACTCAGCCCGCTCGGACGATCTTGCGCCTCGGTGCGCTCACCGGTCAGCAAGCCGATCTGCAATTCTCGTCAATCGCGGATTACAGCGGAAAAGCGACGTTCCCGGATTCGGGCGCCCCGGCGATTTTCAAGGCCTACAAACTCAGTCCCAGTCACGAGGCGGTCTTGCTCTTCGCGAACGACATCCTGCAAGAAGTCTTTTACGGAGAGCGTTCCCAGTTAGCGCGAAGCGGGCTCTTACCCGGGGCCGTGGAGGCGCAGATGTCGACGTACAAAGCTCCGGTTCTGCAAAAGCTCGGCGGCGCAGATTATACCGGTGGTACGCAGGGCGCTGCATTCGTGCGGATCGAGGTCGGACAAGAAGGGAAGGTTATGGGCGAAACGATTTTTCTCTCAAGCGGAAGTGACGTGCTCGACCGGATTGCGCTGGCCGGCGCAAAAGGCGACAGTTTCTCGCCGGCAACCCTAAGCGGCAAGCCGGTAAGTTCGGTCTACTTCTATAAGGAACAATTCGTGGTGACGACCCGCTCGTGAGCTTCACCGAGATCTGCAGGCGTGTACGAACCACACTCGGGCAACAGCATCGCTACGCGCACTGCGTTCGGGTGGCGCGCCTGGCAGACCGGCTCGCGCAGCGGCACGGTGAGGACCCCGCGAAAGCGCGTTTGGCAGGCATGCTACACGATCTGGCGCGACTCTACTCTGCCGCGGAGCTGGTCGCACAATCCGAAGCGCGGAATTTGCCGATCGACGCATTTGAACGCACCAACCCTGTGCTGCTGCACGCCCGTCTAGGCGCTGTGTTAGCCGCTGAAGAATTCGGAGTCGACGATCCGGCGATACTCTCAGCGATTGCCAAGCACACGGTTGCCGCCGGAGAGATGTCGCGTCTGGATTGCGTTCTCTATTTAGCCGATGGGCTCGAACCGGGACGCAACTTTTCAGAGCGCACTGCGCTGGAATCCCTCGCAATGCGCGATCTCGACGCGGCTATGCGTGAAACGATCGCCCTGAGTCTGCGGTTCTTGGCCACGCAAGGTATTCCAGCCTCACCCAAAACCCTAGCTGCCGCCACATTATTTCAGGAGGTCTCCACTGCCCGAGTTACTTGAGATCGTGCGCGACGCTGCGCTCGACAAAAAAGGCGAGGATCTGATCGAGATCGACATCGCCGGAAGAACCATCATCGCGGATACGTTTCTGATCGTCACAGGGCGCTCGAAAATCCAAACCCGGTCGATCGCGGATGCAATCGGAGCCGCTGCCAAAGACGCCGGGCATCGGGTAGCCCGAACCGAAGGGTACACTGAAGGCACCTGGATTCTGCTCGATTTAGGCGCGATCGTCGTTCACGTCTTTACGCCCGAACAGCGGACTTTCTACAACCTAGAAAGACTGTGGACCGGGGCTCCAGAACGGCAGGCCCAATCCACATGAGCAATCGTCGTAAAGTTGTCTATGAAACCCGCTCCGCGCGTCAGCGCCGTCAAATGCTGATGAAGGCCGGCATCTGGGTATTTATCGTCCTTTTCGGCCTCTCGGTGGTCGGGGGCGTTCTGGCAATAGGCGCCAGTTTCGCCACTCGCCACTAACGGAAACTTCCAGTCCACCCCGCGGTACTAGCTTCCGGAGGAATACTATCAGAATGAAACGCAGCGGTGCCCTGATCGGCTTGTTCTTCGTTCTTGCGATGTCGGCGCTCCCGGCATTCGCGCGCAGCAGTTACGTGCAAGACGACGCCGGTATGTTCAGTCCGGCGACCGTTTCGAGCTTGAACACTCAGATCGGGAATTTCAACGCGCAGACCCGCAAAGAGATTGTCGTAGTGACGGTCCCTTCATTGAATGGCCAGACGGTGCTAGCCGCGGGCCAAGCGGCGTTCTCGCAGCAGCAAGTCAATGGTGTTCTGATCTACATCGCCAAAGACGATCGTAAGGACATCATCATTCCGGATCGTTCGGGCGTCCAGGCCGGCTGGTTTAGCTCCGATACGACAAGCTCTATTCGGCAAGCGATGGAAGCCCAATTCAAAGCCGAAGATTACGACGGCGGCATCAGCACCGCAGTTGCCGGCGTTCTGAACGTCTATCGCTCACACGTCGGCTCGCTCACCCAGCGCGGCGGTGCGCTTGCGCAGAACGGGCAAACATACGCGCCGTCCGCTCAAACCGGAGGATTCCATATCGGCACGTTTTGGTGGATCGTTATCATCGTCGTCGGCTTCTTGATTATTCGTTCGCTAATGCGTTCGATGTCCGGTCCGCGTTCGTACGGACCGACCGGCGCACAAGGCGGCCCAATTGCGCCGCAGGGTGGACCCGGCATGGGATATGGCGGATTCGGCGGCGGCGGCGGCGGATTTTTTAGCGGACTGCTGGGGGGTCTCGGCGGCGCGTTTCTCGGCAACGAACTCTTTGGAAACCGCGGCGGCGGCATGCTCGGCGGAGGCGGCGGCCCAGATCAGGGCGGCGGCTGGGGCGGAACCGCTGGCGGCGCGCCGACGGATGGGGGCGGCTGGTCAAACGATGCCGGTCAAGCCGACATGGGCGGCTCCTCAGGCGGTGATTTCGGCGGTGGCGGCTTCGGAGGCGGCGGTGACTTCGGCGGCGGAGGCGGCGGCGGTAGCGACTCAGGCGGCGGCTGGTAGGAGCTTCAAGGGCTTTCCAAGCGTCGCATAGGAAAATGCTCCATGCGACGCTTTCTTTTATCCTCAGGCGCGGCCGTTATCGGTGCGTTCATGCTCCTGTCTTCTATGCTATCCCCGGCTCGCGCAGCCGCTCTTGATCCGGCAGGGTACTCCGGGCTGCACTGGCGATTGGTCGGTCCGTTTCGCGGCGGACGCGTCTTGGCGGT
>JBDTCU010000005.1:0-3567 GCA_039923415.1 Vulcanimicrobiaceae bacterium | reverse complement strand
GTGGTTGCCGTGTTCCGAACTGCTCGCAACGTCGATGTCGATGAGGTTGCCCAGATGAAGGGGTGAGATGGGGCTACCGCTCCGTCCGGGGACCGCCGCTGCACCGCTTTTTTGACTGAACAAAGTTTTGAAGTCGCCCTCCGGGCTAAGTCAAAAAAGTCAGAGCTCCCCGGACGGAGCAATGGCCCCGTCTCACCCCTTCATCAGGGCGGATTAGTGTAGGGTAGCGATTTATAGAACAGATGGAGAACAACGTTGCAAAGTGAGAGACTGAATTGATGCATCATTTGATGGGAGTGGATGGGAGCTATCCGCTGCTCTATGTCATTTGGCTTTTACCGCTGCTCGGTGCAGTGCTCTGCTGGGCGTTCGGCCCTGTGTTACACGAGCGGGCCGGGTGGTTGGCGTCGGCACTCCTGGGTGCATCGTTCGTTGCAGCGCTGTTCTCGTGGGGTGCGGGAACGCAGAGCCTAGGCGGCGCGCTGGGGGCACATCAGCATCTGTTCGCCTGGTTCGCCGGGTTTGATTTCGGGCTGCTGCTCGATCCGCTCTCGCTGCTCTGGGTGTTCATCATCACCGGCGTGGGCTTTCTCATCCACGTGTATTCGATCGGCTACATGAATGGCGATCGGGCGTTTGCGCGGTTCTTCGCGTACATGAACTTCTTCGTGTTTGCGATGCTGACGTTGGTGCTCTCCGACAACTTCGTGGGATTGCTGGTCGGCTGGGGGCTGGTGGGTTTGTCTTCATATTTCCTGATCGGATTCTGGTCGGAGAAACCCTCGGCGGTAGCGGCGGCTAAAAAGGCGTTTGTCATCAACGTCGTCGGCGACGTCGGGATCTTGTTTGCGATCCTGATCATGTTTGCGCACGTCGGCTCGGTTTCATACGGCGACATCTTCGCGAACGTCGGCGCACTCGGCGGCGCACTGTTTCTGGTTTGCGCGTGTTTGTTTATCGGCGCGGCGGCAAAATCGGCACAGGTTCCGCTGCATACCTGGCTGGCCGATGCGATGGAGGGCCCGACGCCGGTCTCGGCGCTCATTCACGCCGCAACCATGGTTACGGCCGGGGTCTATTTGATCGCGCGCTGCTGGCCTCTTTGGAATGCTTCATCCGATGCGCAGCTGCTGGTCGGCACGATCGGGGGATTGACCGCATTGGTGGGTGCAGTGCTGGGAATCTCGCAATGGGATATTAAGCGGGTTCTGGCCTATTCGACAGTGTCGCAGATCGGTTATATGATCATGGGCGTCGGCGTGGGTGCATACGAAGGCGGGGTGGCTCATTTTTTCACGCATGCATTTTTCAAAGCGCAGTTGTTTTTAGGATCCGGCTTGATCATTCATGCGCTGGCGAGCGAACAGGATATGCGGCGCATGGGCGGCCTGCGCAAGAAGATGCCGTTCGCGTTTTGGATGATGACCATCGGGGTCGTATCGATCTGCGGCATTCCGCCGCTGGCCGGATTCTTCAGCAAGGACGCGGTGATTTACGGCGCACTCGAGCACGGGCATCCGTGGCTGTACGCGGTCGGGATTGTAACGGCCGGTATTACCGCGTACTACATGTTCCGACTCTGGTTCATGACGTTCTTCGGTGAGTACCGCGGTAAGGTCGACCCGTCGCTGCTTGGAATTCGCCATCCCGAGTTTGCCGGCGAACCCTCCGACACGATTGACGAACACGGTCACGGCGAAGGGACCGAGGTCCCGGCTTGGGTGATGAATCTGCCGGTCGCGCTGCTTGGAATCGGTGCGATTGCAGCCGGCTGGCTTTTGATCGGCGGCGAGGGTTCACCGTGGCACCGCTTTTTCGCGCTGCAATTCCGGCCGCAGAGCCTCGCCGCTCCGGCGATCGGCGAGGCTGCGACCTCGATCATCGTGCTCGTAGTTGTCCTCATCGGAATCGCGCTTGCGTATCTGCGTTACGCCAATGGCGGCGCATTGGCGTCGGCCCCGGCGCGTTTGCAAAAGGAAACGGTTCGGATGCCGGCGGCGCTCGTTAACCTGTTTTATTTCGATACCGCGCTGGATCTCTTGTTCGTGCGCCCGGCGGTCACGCTCGGCGTACTTTTCGGCTATCGCGTCGATCCGCATGTGATCGATGGTACGGTGCGCGAAGTCGTGATCTCCAGTCGCTGGCTCGGTCACTTGTTTCGAAGTTTCCAAACCGGATTGCTGCGCGCCTATGCGCTGATCGTGGTAATCGGAGCGGCCGCGTTCATTGCGTATTATGCGATCGCCGGAGGTATGCATTAGATGCCGCTAGTGCTGATCCTATTGCCGATTCTGGTTGGGTTTTTGCTGTTTTTGCTGCCGAAGACCGATCGCATGCTATCGAAAATTGCCGGTTGCGTTGTGGCTGCGATCACGTTTGTGATTCCGTTGGTGATGCCGAATACGCCGGTTTCAATTCACTGGCTATCGCGCCCGTTCACGGCTGCGTTCCATTTCAGCTGGGATGGCCTCTCGTTCTGGATCGTCTTGCTCCTGGCGCTCTGCACGTTTAGCGCGATTCTCGCTTGCAACCTGCCGCGCACTCGCGGGTTAATCGCCATGCTGCTGCTGCTCGAAGGCACCATGATGGGCGTCTTCTTGGCGCGCGATCTGCTGGCTTTCGCATTATTTTGGGATTTGATGCTGATTCCGGTTTTCTTAACGCTGATCAATTGGGGCGAGCACCCGTCGACTGCCTGGCGGTACATGATCTACAATTTTGCGGGCGGCTTGACGCTGCTGCTGGCGACCGCCGCCTTTGGCGTGTTGAACGGCAGTACCGATGTGATTGGAAAGTCGGGAGTGCATCTGCTGGGCGGCTGGACGCCGTGGATATTCGCCGGGTTCGCTTTTGCATTTTTGGTGAAGACACCCGTCTGGCCGTTCCACACCTGGATGCCGCCGACGTATGCCGACACGCCGTCGCCGATGGTGGCGGTCGTCAGCGCCGTGCAATCCAAAGCCGGGCTCTACGGTTTCATCGTCATCGGCTTGGCGTTCTTGCCCGAGTCGATGCATCAGTGGGCTCTGCCGATGTTGTGGCTCGGTCTGATCGGCCTGCTCTACGGCGCGTTCATCGCATTGATTCAGACCGACGCAAAGCGGATCGTAGCTTATTCATCGCTCTCGCATCTGGGCTTGATGCTGCTCGGTATCTTCAGTTTCAACGCGATCGCTCTGCGCGGTGTGCTTATCTACATCATCGCGCACGCGCTGTTCAGCGCGGCGCTCTTCTTGGTCATCGGATACATCGAGGAGCGCGAAGAGACGCGTTCGCTTCTGCGGCTCGGCGGTTTGATAAAAAATAATCCGCGGCTTGCCGGCGCATTTCACATCGCCGCGCTGGCCGCGCTCGGGCTTCCGGGACTGGCAGGATTTGCGGGCGAGCTGGTCATTTTGACCGGGCTTTTTCAAGGCGGCGACCCATGGTGGGCGTTGGTCGCGCTAGTCCCAATAATCATCTCGTCGGCGTACATGCTGCGGCTCTTTCAAACAATGATGAACGGACCCGAT
This sequence comes from Vulcanimicrobiaceae bacterium, assembly GCA_039923415.1. Taxonomy (GTDB): domain Bacteria; phylum Vulcanimicrobiota; class Vulcanimicrobiia; order Vulcanimicrobiales; family Vulcanimicrobiaceae; genus JALYVT01. Next base: position 55 of record JBDTCU010000005.1, on the reverse strand, counting down.
CACCAGGATCTGCCGATTCGAGCAGACTTGACATGGATCGAAGGACTTGCGGTGG
>JBDTCU010000004.1:0-4943 GCA_039923415.1 Vulcanimicrobiaceae bacterium | reverse complement strand
GGAATCGCGGCGCTAACCGCTGAAGCTATCCTGATTCCGGTGAGGGCTGGGATCGCTGCGGCCGGTGGTTCGGTTGAATATACCGTTGGCGGCCGCGATGTTCGATTTTACATCGAGGGCCGCAAGAGAACGTTCGAATCGAAGATCTTACCGCTATTTTCCGCCGCACTCGCTAAGCCGGACTTTCGGCCGGGCGTCTTACAAGCGGCGCGCGCTGCGCTCGATCGAAAAATTACCCAAAATCAGTCGGTAGCATTAACGGTCGGCATTGAGATGCTCGATCGGGCATTCTATCAGGACTCCGATGCGGGACTGCCCGAGTACGGCCTAGCGAGCACCGTTGCCGGTTTGAGCAGTTCCGACGCGTTCCAATTCTATCGGGGAACGTATCGGCGAAATGGCGCGATCATCAGTGCGGTGGGCGATCTCTCGGCACTTTCCTCGAAGGCTCTGCAAAGTCTCAGTACGGCGCTGCAGACGGGCGGGAGCGCACCGGCGGCGGTCAAACAATTGAGTTTAAACGGCAGCTCGCGGCAACTCGTTACGCATCGCGCAGTTCCCGTAGCTTGGCTTGTGGCGCAGTATCCGGCTCCATCGATCGGCAGCAAAGACTTCGGGCCGATGCTGGTGCTCTCAACATTTGTCGAGCGCACCCTCTCGGACGTGGCAGAAGTTCCGAGCATTGCATCGCGATCGTTTACTCAACAGGCTGTCGGGGTGATCTATAATTTCGATCAACGGCCGGCCAACCTGATCGTGTACGTTGACGGCGGTCAGGGCGACCCGAACCGAGCCTTCGGAACGGCGCTCACGGTCGTGGGTTTGTTCGGTTCGACGAAGTTAAATGGAAATATCGAGAATATGAAAGCGGTTGCGCGGGGCCGGTTTCTCGGAGAGGCGACTACGCTGGAGGATCGAGCCTGGATTGCCGGTGTCTTTGCGGCTCAATCCGGATCGCCCGACTATCTGAGTGCCGGGGTGAGCGCGATCTCAAAAGTGACCGCCGGCGATCTCCAGCGGGTCGCGCGCAAATATTTAAGTTCGCCGACGGTGGCGCTGGTGCTGCCTCGCGAATAGCCCTGGTTCACGATTATCTCAATCAGCTTGGCGGGGCGGAGCGGGTCTTCGCGCATATCGCCCGAGCTTGGCCCGAGGCGCCAATTTACACCGCGCTATTCGATCCTAAGGCGACCGGGGACCTCTTCGATGCGGCTCGCATTCGCACGTCGTACTTGGCGAGAATTCCGGGAGCGAACCGATTTTTCCGCGCGCTCGCGCCGCTTTACCCGCGCGCTTTTGAAGCCTTCGATTTCTCGGGCTACGATACTATTGTAAGTTCGACCACCGCTTGGGCTAAAGGAATCATCGTTCCACCAGGGACCAAACACATCTGCTACATCAATACCGTAAGCCGGTTCGCGTTTGCGTACGATTCATACGTCGGCGGTTTCGGGGTCAAATCGCTCGCGCGTCCGCTGGTCGCGCGCTTGATCGATTGGGATCTGCGCGCGGCCGCGCGGCCTACCCTGTTCGTCGCAAACTCTGCGAACGTCGCGCAGCGGGTTCGCAAGTACTACGGACGTGAGGCCAAGGTGCTGCATTGCCCGGTCGATATCGAGCGGTTCAGCATAGGGTCCGGAGCCGGCGATTATTTCTTCATTGCATCGCGCTTGCTGCCTTATAAACGAATTGATTTGGCAATTCGAGCCGCGGCGATAGCGCGAGTGCCTCTGTATATCGCAGGAACTGGTCCGGCGCAGTCCTCTCTACGCGAACTCGCGCGCGGAACGACAACCACGATGCTCGGGTACGTTGAGGACCGTCGGATGAACGAACTCCTTGGGAACGCGCGCGCAGCGATTCTGCCCGGAGAAGAAGATTTCGGGCTGGTTCCGCTCGAGGCGGCGGCGGCCGGTCGAGCGACGATCGCTTACCGCGGCGGCGGTGCCCAAGAAACCGTGATAGAGGGCGAAACCGGTGAGTTTTTCGATACTCAACAACCCGAGGCACTCGCCGATGCGCTACGGCGGTTCGACGCATCGCACTACGAACCGCAAGTCTTGCGCGCGCACGCTGCGCGGTTTGCGCCGGCTCGTTTTATCGAGCGCCTTTCGCAACTCGTCGCAGAAGTTCGGCCATAGCCCGTACCGACGCTTCGGAATCGAGTCTGGTTACGCGCTCGAGCGAGCGTTCGCGCAGTTTGAGGCGTAATCCGTCGTTAGCTGCAACGCTCTGCAAGGCAGCACTCCAGGCTTGCGGATCGCGTGCGGAGACTAGAAGTGCAGCACCGTCGCAAACTTCCGGCAGAGCGGCGGCCTGCGCAGCGATAACCGCCGCCCCGCACGCCATCGCTTCAACCGCCATCAAACCGTAACCCTCGGCAATCGAAGGTACCGCTACCGCCAGCGCGCCGCTGTAGAGCGCGCGCAATGCCTCATCGTTCGGTGCGACCCGCTTGTGGACGATTCGCGCGCGATCCAATGCGGCGCAATCAATTCGGCTCAGAGCGCCGGCGACGACTAAGAGGACGTCGCCCTCGGGAAACGCGCGTTCGAACGCGGCAAACAGCATGGACGCATTCTTTCGCGGCTCGCGGCCGGCGACGAACAGCACGTACGGATGCATCGTGCGCTCGAGTGGAGCCGGGCGCCAAAACTGATCGAGGATCGGCGGGATTACTTCGATAGCCGCTGCGTCCAGATGCAGGACCCGCGCGATCTCATTCGCCGACCAGCGCGATACGGTCGTAATACTCCGCGCAATCCGGGCCGCCCGCCGGATCGGCGTTTGTTCGCGCCAGCGCGCCACGATACATGAGTGGGCTTGCGTGAAAGCGAACGGATCGTGAATCGTAACAACTTTCGGCGCGCTCGGAGTAAAGCGTATGCCGTTCCACGGGTACCACATCACATCGAACCGGCGCGACTTCAGTTCGCCCAGTATCGAGCGGTCGATCAGTGTAAGCACAAGGTCGGGCTGCTCGGAAAGTCCGGCCAACATCGTTCGCGCGTAGCGTCCCATCCCGCGTCGATCGGCCGCCAAATTAAGCGCATCGACGCCGACTTCAATCAATGCCTTACCGATTGGCTCAATACGATTGCGAGCAGCGAAAACGCGTTGAAGAGCCCGTGCGAAATCATGGACATCCATGCGTTTCGGGTAAGGTAGTAAACCCCGCACAGTATCACACCGCCGAGCGCCAGCGGGATGAAGAAGTATGGATCGCCGTGTGCGGCCCCGAAAATCAGTCCGCTTATGATTGCGGCCGGCCAGAAGCGCGAATGCCGGCGTACCCAATTAAAAACAAAAACCCGAAAGGTGAACTCCTCGACGAGCGGCGCGAGCAGCACCGCGAATGGTGCAAACAGGAGATACTTCACCGGTCCGCTGAGCGCGTTAAAGAGCGCCACGGCGTCCTGTTGGTGGTTGCTCTTGGCGAGGGCTGCGATCAGCGAGCCTAAACCGTTGACCACGATGGTCATGGCGATCGCGCCGGATACCGCGATACCGAGTTCGCGGATCGTCGGCACGCGGAAGCCGAGTGAGGAGAGCGAGAGCCCGGAGACCCACGGCAACGCTCGCGTGAGATAGACTGCGACGGCGATTTCGCCGACCGCCGTGGCGATTAGAATCCGCAGCGTTGAGAGATGACCGGGAGAACCCTGGGGTGTAAATGCTGCCGAACCAAGTGCCCCAAGCCCGGAGAAGATGACCAGCACCGCGATGAGCCCGAGTGCTGCCAGCAGCGAGGGCCAGAGTAGAAACGAGCTAGCCGGCCAAACGATCGGTGAGTTTTGCGAAATCGGAAAGGCTGAGCTGTTCTCCACGAATCTCCGTATCGAGCCCGGCCGCTCGCAGGGCGCTAGCGATAGTTGCCCGTTCTAATCCGAGCGCAAGCGAAAGACTGTTGGCCAGTGTCTTGCGGCGGTACGCGAATGCGCCGCGCGCAACCTGCCCGAACAGCACCGGATCGTGGACGCTGACCGCGGGTTGCGAGCGGCGCGTCAGCCGCACGACGCTCGAATCGACTTTCGGCTGCGGGTAAAAGACGCTTGGCCCTAAGACGAATGCCCGTTCGATTTGCATTGCGTATTGCACCGCGATGCTGAGGCTGCCGTAGGCCGGCGTTGACGGGCGCGCCATCAGCCGGGCCGCAACGTCCTTCTGGATCATGATGACCAGCACTTCGGGACCGTGCTGCATCTCGATCAAGCGCATCATCAGCGGGGTGGCGATGTTGTAGGGCAGATTGCCGGCAACCCGCCACCGCTTGCCGTTCGCGAATCCGGCATAGTCGAAATCCAGCGCGTCGGCCTCAACGATCGCAGCACCGGCCAGCTCTTCCCGGCTTCGCAAAATAGCAATCAAATCGCGATCGAGTTCGATCGCCGTAACATCGGCGCATTGGTCCAAAAGTGCGGTCGTAAGTTGACCGGTACCGGCGCCGATCTCCAAGATGCGCAGAGGCTCGCCGGGCGGCGAGCCTTCGATTGCGAGACGGGCGATCCGGGCCGCAGCACCGCCGTCCATCAGGAAGTTTTGGCCGAGTTTCTTTTTCGGGCGAACCCCGAACGCTTCGAGTAGCGCCCGCGGGTGAGTTACCTTAATCGGTATACCACCACATTGCGGCGTCCGAACTGGATCGCATCGCTGAGTGAATTAAATCCCAAGTCGATTCGATTTCCGCGAATGGCTCCGCCGGTGTCACCTGCGATTGCTACGCCGTATCCGGGGATATAGAGTCTGCTGCCGAGCGGAATGAATCGCGGATCTACCGCTACGATGCCGTGGCCGGCGCGATAACCGGTTGCAGTAATTCCGCTGCAGCCCGAGCATCCCGCAGTATATGCCGTGGCAACCATCCGCACCGCGCCGGCCGCGGTATATGACGTTTTACTCAAGCCGTCTCGGCCGGCATCTTCAAATGCGGCGAACTCATCGAC
>JBDTCU010000003.1:0-5261 GCA_039923415.1 Vulcanimicrobiaceae bacterium | reverse complement strand
AGCACGACCGTGACGGCGATCGTCCAATCCGAGCGGGTGGGAGCCAGCATCTCCAAGGTTCTCGATCAACTCGCGGCCGAGTCGCGCGACCGGCGCTTTATCCGTGCAGAAGAGATAGCCGGTCTGCTGCCGACCAAATTGATCTTTCCAATGGCGCTTTGCATGCTGCCGGCATTGTTTATTATCATCGTTGGCGGCGTCATAGGGAAATTTGCGGGGCACCATTGATTGCGGTATTAGCTAGCGCGCTGATCTTCGGCTGCGCGGCGTTTTGCGGCGTCGTCCTGGCGATGCTCGTGTGCGCGCGGCTCGGTACCTTGGACGGCGCGCCCGCACCCAGTCCGGCTCGGCCGGCTGCCATCATAGCGGGCGCGGTCGTCCTTGGCGTGATTCTGGCACTTCGCGGCACGCCGATCACCGAGCTCGGGCTCACCGCGCTGGTGTGTCTCCCGCTGGCTGCAGCTTGGTACAGCGATTCGCTCAAGGGCGTCATTCCCGACTACTTCACGCTCGGTCCGCTTGCGGTCGTGGGGATCTACGTCGTCATGCATCACGCATGGTGGATCGCGCTCTCCGCGTTGATTCCGTTCATTCCGTTCGCTCTGGCTGCTATCTTCTCCAAGGGCCGTGGAATGGGTTGGGGCGATGCGAAGCTGGTGGCGCTCGGCGGCGCGATTCTGGGAATGCAGACGGGCGTGCTGGTTTTTGCGCTCGCGTGTTTCGCGGCGACGATCGTTTCGGTTGTTCGGGATCGGGGAAAGTCACCGGTTGCGTTTGGCCCGTATCTGGTTGCCTCGGTGGCGATCGCGATTGCTTTTCAGGTGCACGGCTGAGGTGCCGCTGCTCGTAAATAGCACGCAGGGCCACATCATGGCGCGTAACGTCGAGCGAGCCAACACAGAGGTTGCCCGAACGGTGGGCTTTCTCACCAAGAGTAGGATCGGTGCGGACGACGGTATCTGGTTTCCGCGGTGCAGTCTCATTCACACGTTTGGAATGCGCACTCGTGTCGACGTGATCTTCATCGATGACGGTTCGCGCGTATTGCGCGTCATCGAGGCGGCCGCCCCGTGGCGGATCTATTCGGGGGGGACTCGGGCGGCGCACGCGATTGAACTAGCGCCCGGCAGCGTAGCGCGCGGCAAGTTACACTTGGGCGACGTCCTGACGCTTGACGATGCGAACGTAGCGCGGAGTTGATTGATCCGTCGCACGTCGCTGAAGCCCGTGAAGCCTTTCATAAAGCTGTTCGAACATCTCGTCGACGCTCTTCGCAAGGTGCGTGTAATGGCAATTGGGCACATCTATGAGCAGCGGGCCGCGATACAACCCATATGCGCCTTTAAAATGCAGGAGGGCGGCGTTACTGTCACCATGCGCTAACGATGCATTACCGGCTGAAACGTACGATGTGAAGCGGTGTAAATCGACAACGAAGCTGCCGACCGGGACGGTTACATCGGCATCGGCGCGGAAATATTCGCTTGCCACGGTTGAACCAACCGCATCGCGCAATGCTCGCCGAATGTTTGAGCACGACGTTCGCAGCGCTTGGAGTGCCTGTTGACGATCGCGATCCGGCCAGAAGGCGGCGAGCAACTCATTGCGCGACGCGCGTCCCGTCGGTTTAAGCAGCACATACTTAAATATCTGCGCGTCGCGGCGGCGTGCCCATTCAATGCGGCGCCCTGCAACCGACGCAGTAAATTCACCGAGCACGCTGACGCTCATCGGGAAGACCTGCTGGGGAGGCCGCGGGTCGTTACCACGGGAGCGTGCATAGAAGGCCTGACGGACAACGCGCATCAGTTCGTATCCGGCACCGGAGTCGGATTCGACGAAGACTCCATCGCGTTCGAGCGCGACCAAATCGTCGATATCGGATACGACGCCGGCGGAAACTACGCGTGAGAACGCCTTGTTGTGCGTCGTATGAGAAACCTCTTGCTGCACGTATTCGGTGAAGGTCGCCTGGTGTTCGGCGAGCCAACGGTCGGCGGACTCGCCAACCGAGCAGCCTGACTGTGCTGCAAAACGCAGCGATGCCGCGACGATGGTTACCCAGCCGTCAGTCTTCGCAAGAAGTGCGGTTAGCTCTTTAGGCTCATACGATAGGCCGCGTTGATCGCAGACCTGTGCAAGTTCCGCCGCTGTGAATCTAAGCATCGTGCTTGGAAGGCGCACTGCGGCGCCTTCGACAAAAAGTCGCGCATTGCGCGCAACGCAACGCGAACGCGCCGCAACGATGTAACGAATGTGGTCCGGTCCGGCTTCGAATAATCCGTTTAGCAATTCGACGAGCGTCGTTGCGCCGGCGTCGGCGTTATCGATGACGAGCGTCGCGGGTGGCGCTTCGTCAAGGGCCGCGCATAGGCTCACGAGATCGGTGACTGCGTTGCCGCAGAGTCCAAGCGCCTCCGCGATTCGATGGCGGAGCGAGGCGGCCGTTTCGTCGGCGGAAATCTTCAGGTAGACGGTCGATTCGCAACGTAATGAGAGATAGTCGTGCAGCAAGACGCTCTTACCGCTCCCCGGCGGGGCAGTGATAAGGCGAAGCCGAGCGCCGGCATGGGCATCGAGCCAGGCTAGGAGGCGTGGACGCTTTAGCCAACCACCGGAGTGGACCACTCCCTTGGTCCGAAAAGCCAAAATATCTTCCATTCCTAAGGCTCCTGCCCGGACGGCCAAGCGACCGGTCTATGCCCCGTTCTTTATCATCGGACAAATGTCGTGTCCGGTTAAGCTTGAAAGTGGGACCGGGGGTTCTTTTTGATCAGGCAGCCAGACGGCAGTTACGCTGCGCGGGCTTTTGAGCCTAGGTGGAGTAAGAGGGTGGTGTGGCTCAAGTACAGATTAGTTTTACGCTCATTATGCGGGTCGAGATGCCGAACAGTGCGGGTGGCTTCGCCCAGCTGGCTTCAACCATTGGAGATGCCGGCGGGGTAATCGGTGCAGTCGATATGCGCTCGGTCGGCAAAAACACCGTCGTTCGCGATTTCACTATCAACGTGAGTTCCGATTCGATCGGTCAGGCCGTGCGAGATGCAGTCGAGTCGGTCGAGGGCGTGAAGGTCATCAGCGTCTCAGATAGCACTTTTCTCGCGCATCTTGGGGGCAAGATTTCGGTCGAACCCAAGATTCCGGTTAAAACGCGGCAGGATCTCTCGACCGTTTACACCCCCGGGGTCGCGCGCGTCTCGATGGCGATCGCGGCCGATCCTAACAAAGCCTTTGCGCTGACGATCAAACGCAACTCGGTTGCGGTTGTCTCGGATGGTACCGCGGTGCTCGGTTTAGGTGATATCGGTCCGCTTGGTGCGCTGCCCGTGATGGAAGGCAAAGCGATGCTGTTCAAACAGTTCGCCGGCATCGACGCCTTTCCGATCTGCCTGGATACCAAAGATGTCGACGAGATCGTCGAAACCGTGGTGCGGATCGCGCCGGTTTTCGGCGGGATCAACCTAGAAGATATCTCAGCTCCGCGCTGCTTCGAAGTCGAACGCCGGTTGATTGAAGCGCTGGATATTCCGGTGATGCACGACGACCAGCACGGCACCGCGGTCGTCATTTTGGCGGCGTTAATTAACGCAGCCGCCGTGGTGAACAAGCGGATCGAAGATTTAACGGTCGTCGTTACGGGGAGTGGCGCGGCCGGTACCGCGACGATCAAGATGCTGCTTGGCGCCGGCGTGCGCGATGTGATTCCGGTGGATCGCGCGGGCGCGATCAATCGCGACGATCGATACGACAATTCGCACTGGCGCTGGCTGGCGGAGAACACCAATCGGGAAAATCGCCGCGGCGCACTCTCCGAGGTGCTCAAGGGTGCCGACGTCTTCATCGGTGTTTCTGCCCCTGGGATTCTGCACGCCGACGATATTGCGAAGATGGGCCGCGATCCGATCGTTTTCGCGATGGCCAATCCGACGCCCGAGATCATGCCGGATGCAGCCGCCCCGCACGTTGCGGTTATGGCGACCGGCCGCTCCGATTTCCCCAACCAAGTCAACAATCTGCTGGCCTTTCCGGGTATCTTCCGGGGGGCACTCGATTGCCGCGCGAGTGCTATCACCGAGAAGATGAAGATCGCGGCGGCCCGAGCAATAGCCTCGATCGTGGCGGACGGTGAAAGAGGGCCCGAATATATCATCCCCAGCGTCTTCGATACCAGAGTAGTGGACGCGGTTGCCAAAGCGGTCGCGCAAGCGGCGGTCGATGAAGGCGTCGCGCGGCGTACGCTGGTACTCAGCGAGGGTGAAGACATCACTGCTTCGATCTAACACACGGAGGTTCAGATGGCGTTAGCCCGGATTCTGGTCATCGAAGATGACGAAGATATCGCCAAACTCGAGCAAGCGGTGCTCGAACGGGCCAACTACGAGGTTCGGGTGGCGCGGAACGGAGCCGAAGGCCTGGAAGCCGCGGCTCAGTATAAGCCCGACCTCGTCATTTTGGACGTAGGCTTGCCGGATATCTCGGGACTGGATGTCTGCACCTCGATTGCCACCTCACAGGACGCCTTTATCCTGATGGTCAGCGGGCACTCGCGAGAGCAGGATGTGCTGCTGGGCCTGGGGCTCGGTGCCGATGATTACATCACCAAGCCGTTCTCCGGGAACGAACTGGTCGCGCGGGTCGCATCGTTCTTGCGCCGTCGCAACAAGTATGGAGAGAAAATCGAAGATGTCGGCGACGGAGTGCTGCAGATAGGCTCCGCAAAACTGGTTCGCGATTTTCATACGCTCAGCAACAACGGCCACGACGTGGCGCTGACAGCCCTCGAGTTTCGGCTGCTGTGGCACCTTGCGGAGGCCGAAGGCCGGCTGCTGACTCGCGCTCAAATTCTGGAGCATGTGTGGAACGACGTCTCGGGCGTTCCAACGCGGGTCGTTGACGTACATATCGCAGCGTTGCGCAAGAAACTGCTTGAGGCGGATGCACCGGTCGAAATTGCAAGCGTGCGCGGGATCGGCTATCGACTCGACAATAAGCATTAAGTTAGAAGCCGGCGATGCGCGCCCGCTGTACGTGCAGATCGCCGATCAACTCGTGGAAGCGATCGAATCCGGACAGCTCAAACCCGGCGATCGTTTACCGGCGATGCGCGAGCTGGCCGCCCAGCTCGCATGTGCGCTCGTCACCGTTTCGCAAGCCTACGATCTGTTGACGGCTCGCGGGCGGCTGATCTCTCGCGTCGGTAGAGGCACATTTGTAGCGGATGCACCGAGCGTCGATGCACCGTTCGCACGCCGCTGGGAGCC
>JBDTCU010000002.1:0-4321 GCA_039923415.1 Vulcanimicrobiaceae bacterium | reverse complement strand
TGCAGCGTGTCCGCTGGCCCTATGGACCGCGAGCACCCTGCTACCATCACGAGCATCGCGACCACGACGGCGACCAGAGACGACTCGATAGGTTTGGCGCGCATACGGTCTATACTAGCGGTTCGAGCGGCGCGAAGATAGCCCAGGTTTCCGCTATCCGGAGCGCCGACGCCGGCACCCGGCGGAAATCCAGGATGGTGGATCCGTCGATCGACCTGTACCATGGGACGATATGGGCGAGCAGATCAGCGGGCGGCCATTCATCCAAGTGGCCCGCGGAAATCAGATAGAATCGGTTCACGACATTGCGGCACATGCCGTCGATGCGCAAGGCCAGGTACTGCTTTCGTTCGGCAACGTCGACGCGCCGGTCTATTTGCGCTCTTCAGCGAAACCGTTTATTGCGGCAGCGGCTTTGATGGCAGGTGTTCGGGAGCAGTTCGATCTGCGCCCGCTGGAGGTCGCCATTATGGCAGCTTCACATTCGGGCGAACCCTTTCACATAGATGCCGTCCGTTCCATTTTGCGCAAGATCGACGTGGATGAGGGTGCATTGAAGTGCGGCTCGGATCTCCCCTACAGCGATGCAGCTCGGTGCGCGCTCGCCGAACAGGGCAGCGCTCCGGCTGCGATTTACAACAACTGCTCCGGCAAGCATGCCGGAATTCTCGCCCTTTGTAAAGCGATCGGCGCAGACACGAAAACCTACTTGGAACCCGATAACCCGGCGCAGCAGCGCATCTTACAGTTTTGCGCCCAAATATCGGGAAAGACTCTCGAAGAGTTGCCCATAGCCGTTGACGGCTGCGGCATCCCCGTCTATGCCGTGCCCTTGCGAAACGCGGCACTCTCGTATATCCGGTACGCAACCCTGACCGGCATCGACGCAACGGCGGCGCACGCATTAAAGATCGTACGTGATGCAATGATCGCCTTTCCCGAATATATGTCGGGAACCGGGGAGTTTGACGCGGCGCTCATTCGCGTTTATGATGGACGGCTCGTATGCAAAGGCGGCGCTGAAGGCGTCCACGCCTTAGCGATTATCGATCCCGCGATCGCGCTTGTCATCAAAGTGATCGACGGAAATGAGCGCGCTAGGCCACCGGCCGTTCTATCCGCGCTTGCGGCCATCGGCGCAATCTCGGCCACCCAACTTTCGGACCTCGATGTCTTTGCATTTCCGGCGGTTAAAAATCGCGCCGGCCGCATCGTTGGCGCGATCCGCCCGCTGGAATGGACGCGGGCATAGGTGCGGGTGTAATGGGTGTGAAACAGGTGAGCGAATGGTTCTTATCTCCGCACCGCTCTATAGCGATGAGTTCGTAGGGCGGCGTGAAGAGCTTGCCTTTCTTCACGAAGAGTTTACCGCCGCAAACGAGGCGAAGGTGCGCTTGCTTCTTATTGAGGGGGAGGCCGGCATCGGGAAATCGCGGCTGGTGCGCGAGTTCATCAATTGCATTTCGCCGCATGCCGCAATTGCGGTCGGTTCTTGTGCGGAGCAGATTCGCTCGCCATACCTGCCGATGGTGGAGATACTCGAAGCCCTCGATCCTCGCGGCGCGGTACTGCCGGCTCGATTGCGTCAAGATGTCTGGCTGAGCCAGGACCGGTCCGCATATTTTGAGGCGGTCGCAGATGTCGTGCGGCGGCAAACCGCGCGAAGCCCCCTGGTCTTGGTCATCGAAGACGTACAGTGGGCTGATAATGCAACGCTCGAACTGTTGCGTTTCCTGCTGCAGCATCTGCGGAACAGCCGAACGATGATGGTCGTGACGATGCGCACCGAAGGAGTTGGAACAAACCCTGCATTAGCCGCCTTGCGAAGCGCCGCCTCACGCAATCGCTGTAACACGCTGGTTCTGCGAGCCCTGCATCGCAACGAAATCAAACACATGGTTCAAGAGACGTTGCGCAAGCGCCAGTTGCATCTCGATCCAGCGACGTTATCCCAAATAGAAGTCCTTGCCGAGGGTAACCCGCTGTTTGCTGAGGAACTCGCGAGGGTTGCGATCGAAAGCGGAGATCTCACATTTCAAAAACACATGCCGCTCTCGCTGCAAGCGCTTTTGAGCGAGCGCCTCGCACCGTTCTCGGAGATGGAGCGCCGAATCCTCATTCACGCGGCGATCGTTGGAGAGACATTTGATGTCGCACTGCTGGCGGCAATCTGCAGTTGCACCAATGATGAAGTCCTGGCGCTAATCCAGCGCGCGGTGTCTGCGGAACTTGTGCGGGAGATCGCGGGAGCGTCTCTGCGATTTAGGTTTCATCACGCCTTGATTCGGCAGGCTTTGGGCGATCAACTCGTGCTTGGGTTGGCCGCGCCGCTTCATGTGCGCATCGCTGAAGAACTCGAGTCACGGCCGGATTCGGGCGAACGGGCGACCGAGCTGGCTTATCACTGGTCCGCTGCACGGGTCGCGGGTAAAGCGCGATATTGGAATGAAATCGCAGCCCAGAGCGCATGGGATGTGTATGCGTATCGCGATGCGATTCGGTTCTACAGCGCGGCGCTGCAATGGGACTATCCGGCGGGTGTTGCTCGGGCTGCGATCTATAAGCGGCTCGGCACGCTGTTGTACATCGACGGATGCGGTGAGGAACCGGCGCGATGGTTTGTTCGCTGTCGAGAGGAGTACGCTGCGGCTGAGGATGCGGTCGGCGTCTCCGAGGCGTTGCTGATGCTCGCGGATCAGGGTTGGGTCGACGGCAAAACCGATGACAGCTTGCGAGCAGCTTCCGAAGCGGCCGCCCAGTTGGAGCGACTCGGCTACAAACAGCTTTACGCTCAGGCGGTTCTTTCGATCGCGCGCTTTTCCATTACCCTGGGAAACGCGACGCAGGCGCTCGCACATTTGCGCGCGGTTGCACGCTTACGTCGGCACTTCGATATCGGCATGCAGGCGACGTTCTACGAAGTGCGTGGCGAAACGTATGCCATGCTTGGCAAAACCAGCCTCGCACTAGCCGATTTTCGCGATGCAGCTGAGTTCGCTGCGCAGAGCGGCATCAGCGAGCTGATAGCGCAGATAGAAAATAACTTCGCCCTGGTTGCCGTCGATCTGGGCGAACTCGACCTGGCAATCGAGCGGCACCGTGTTGCGGTAGAAGAAGCCAGACGCACCGGTATGACTTGGCGGATCGCCTATTCGGCGCTTAACTATGCGCGCACGCTCATGCTTAAAGGCGACTTACGGGCGGCCTGCGCTCTCGTGTGGGAAGCACTGGAGGTCGGCGTCACGACGGCAACGTTCAAAACGAAGGCCGCAGCAATCGGCATACCGCTCGCCTTGATGCTCAACGACCCTGCACTATTGGATGCGTGCGCGGATGAAGATGCCCTGGCGTTTTCGGAGCGCTCGCGAGAAATTCAACGAAGGAGTTCCGTCAGCGCGGCGTTCGCGGAGCTCCGCTCCGCACAAGGAGTAAACGGCGAATCGCAAGAGTTGTTGACGCGCGCGATCCGCGCTATCCCGCACGCGCACCGCAGTTGGGACCTGTTTGTCGCAATCGCGCGTTGGGGGAATCCCGAGGATGTGGCACTTGCGAGCACGATCCTTTCCGGCGCAACCGGGCGCCCCCGCGTGCAGCGCGCTTTTGCTCTGCTTTTTTCGGCCCTTACGACGCAGCGCAGCAATCTCCCGAGGTCGCAACGATTGGCCTCACTGGCAGCGCGCGGCTTCGCGACGTTGGGGGACATCCTTCATCAAGCCTACGCGATAGAGCTGAGCGGCCGCACCGCCGAGGCCTTGGAGCGTTATCGCGCGATGGGCAGCGTTCGAGATATTGACCGCTTGTCCACCCAGGCCAAACCCGCGACGACGATGCAGCTCACGACCCGTCAAGCCGAGATCGCCCATCTCGTGGGCCAAGGCGAAAGTAATCGGGACGTTGCAAGGGCCCTGCACATCAGCGAAAATACCGTGGAGCACCACCTCTCGGCGATCTTTCTGCGGCTCCATATTAAATCTCGCGCGCAGCTCGCCCATCTGATCGCGAGGTCTCCCAGACCGATATAGCGGGAATCCGGGATACCTGCGGCTGACGGCCCTTTGCTATAATTCGGCCAAAGATACCACTTGGAGGGCGGCATAGTGTTTGAGCGTTTCGGCCGGAGCAGTCTGGCGGTCATCCTTACCGTGGTTTTCGTCTGCTCGCAGTTGACGAATGGTCTGGCAGGCACCACCGGCGGTCTGAGCGGCGTCGTCACGGATGCCGTTACCCACGCGCCGCTGACCGATGCAACGGTGACGGTAGCCAGTCCTTCGCAAACCGGGATCACCCACACCGACGCGACTGGGAAGTTCGCGTTTCTCTC
>JBDTCU010000001.1:0-4709 GCA_039923415.1 Vulcanimicrobiaceae bacterium | reverse complement strand
GCCGACCGCGCCGGCTCTCGAGAGCGCGTCCGGATCGAAGGCCGACTCCTGCATCAGCGTAGCGCAGAAAAACGCGGCATCCAGGCTGTTCTTGCGCGCCGCTTCAATCGCCTCATCGACGAGTTCGAGTGCTGCTAAAGGTCGCAGCCTGGGATTATCTCGCTGGGCGGATTCGGCGGCGGCCAAATCGAGTCGCGAAAACGGGGCTCCGTCGCGCAACACACGGGCGCCCAAGAGAGTTTGGGTGTACGTAGGACCGTGCCAGCTTAAGGCTACGTCAGCGACCCTCGAAATTTGTGCGATCGCTATCGGATTGCGGCCGGACTCCTCGGAGGTCGGTGGCGCGCAGCCGCACAAGATTGTGCTCACAGCCAATACTCCCGCACAGACGCGAAAGCAGCTATAACATGTTCGCACATTTGGTAGGCTCCGGAATCGTTGCAGCGCTGATTGTCCTCATCGTAGGCGATTTCGCGTCGACATTCTTCTACCACGTTCCGCAGCATGTGTGGTTCACGCTGCACCTGCGCACCCATCACGATCGACGCCGTTCATATTGGGATCACGCAGTCCTCTCAAAGGACATCTGGGTTATGGCGGACGGATTCCTCGGCGCACTTCCCTATCTTGTGGTTGCGGCCCTTACGTGGCAAATCTCCTGGGAGGGGACTTTGGCGGCTCTGGCCTTCGGCCAAGCGCACGTTTGGTGGCGTCACACCACCGACTTAGGCTGGCGCACCCCGGCTTGGGCAAAATCGATCCTTCGGCCGCTATCGGTGGTGCTTCCCGAGGACCATGACGGCCATCACCGAAACCCCGATATCGAGTTCGGCGACATTTTCCGGTTTTACGACGCCCCGGCTCGAGCCCTGATCGCCAAACTGGCACCGACCAGCCGGAGGAAACGGAACGCCGCACTGCGCCGCATAAAGCGCGAGCCAGTGCGCATTTAAGTTGGAGTGTCAATGACCAAACGGGCCCTTTTTCTGATCTCCGACACCGGAGGCGGACATCGAAGTGCGGCCAACGCCATTACCGCCGCACTCGATGAGATCGAGGTTCCGTTTGGCTTTGAGCACCGCATCGACGACGTCGCCGCCCACTGCTCGTTTCCGCTCACCCAATTGGGGCTGGCCTACAGCACCGCCCTGCGATATGCCCCGCCGGTCTACGGCGCCCTTTACTATGCCACCAACGGACGACGCCGCTATCGAGCGCTCGTCCGTTTCTGCGAGCCGCTGTACCGCGAGCGTTTGCGCGATCTCTTTCTTTCATACCGGCCCGACGTGATCGTTTCGGTTCATCCGCTGCTCAATCACGCCGCGCTGCGCGCTCGCGCCGACGCCAAAATGCTGCACGTTCCGATCGTCACCGTCATTACCGACCTGGGAAAAGTACACGAGTCGTGGCTCACCCCGGAAGCCGACGCAGTCGTCGTGCCCGCGCGTGAGGTCTACGACAGGGCGCTCTCGCGCGGGGTCCATCCTTCGCGGTTGCGCCTGCTTGGTCACCCGATTCATCCCAGGTTCGACGACGTCGCCGGTTCCAAGTACGAACTGCGCGAAGAGCTCGGCCTACCGCAAGATCAGATCGTCACGGTGCTGATGGCCGGCGGCGAGGGCGGCGGCAAATTGCTGCCGACCACGCTTGCCTTGATTAAAGCGAAGCTCCCCATGCATCTGGTCGTCATTGCCGGCCGCAACGCCGCGCTCAAAGCGAAGCTGGAAGAACTCTCGCCGTCACTGCCGGCACCGATGACCGTGCTCGGGTTCACCGACAAGATTCCCGAACTCATGCGCGCCGCCGATCTGCTGGTAACCAAGGCTGGTCCGGGCACATTAGCCGAGGCCAATGCCGCCCAAGTGCCGGTCGTCGTCTACGATTACGTTCCGGGCCAAGAGCGCGGCAACATCGAGTTTGTACGCCGTAACGGAATCGGCGTAGTCGCGCTCAATACGAGCGAAGTCGTCGGCTCGGTCAAACGAGTTGTACAGAACCAAGAACGACTCACCGCGATGCGCAAAGCCCAAGGTTCGATCGCGCCGCGCCGCAGCTCGCGCCGGATCGCCGGCCTGATCGCGCAGATCGCAAATCTCGGAACGATTCCCGACGATGAAGACCGGCTTACACCGCCGCTCTTAGCCGCCGCATCGGTTTAGAGCAGCGCCCAGCGTCTAGGCCGACTGCAAAGTGCCCGAACTTCCGGATATCGCTGCTTATCTGGGCGCGTTGGAGACCCGCATAGCCGGCCAGCCTCTTGAGCGCATTCGCATTGCGAAGCCTTTCTTACTTCGAACGGCGCAACCGCCGATCTTAAGTGTCGAAGGGCGGATGGTCCGCGAGCTGAGGCGCGTTGGTAAACGCATTGCCATCGGGGTAGAGGGGAGCTTGTGGCTGGTGCTGCACCTGATGATCGCCGGTAGGTTGCATTGGAAATCTCCAGAGGCCGCGCTGAGCGGACGGACCACCTTGGCCGTATTCGATTTTCCGAACGGCTCGCTTGTGCTTACCGAAGCGGGCACCAAACGCCGCGCATCGCTGCACCTGCTAAGCGGCGAAGACGCTCTGCGAGCGATCGATCCCGGCGGGATCGATGTGTTGTCCTGCGATCCCGACTCGTTTCGCGCGGCGCTTATGGCAGAAAACCATACCCTGAAGCGGTCTCTCACCGATCCCCGAATTGTCGGCGGCATTGGGAACGCATATTCCGATGAAATATTACACGCCGCGCGATTGTCGCCTATTGCCCACACGCACAAACTGAAGCCCCAGGAATGGGATCGGCTGTTTTCGGCAGCGCGCGGGACGCTGATGCTCTGGATGCATCGAGTTCAAACCGAAGCCGATGGCGGATTTCCGGAGCACGTTACTGCCTTCCACAAAGACATGGCCGTGCACGGCCGCTATGGGAAACCATGCCCAAACTGCACAGAGCTGGTGCAGCGGATTCGTTATGCAGACAATGAGACCAACTATTGCGCTCGATGTCAAACCGGCGGAAAAGTTTTAGCCGATCGTGCTCTGTCGCGGCTCCTTGGAGCCGATTGGCCGCAGACGTTGGAAGAAATGGAAACGCTTACTCGGCGTAACGGCTTATCGCATCGATAAAGATCTCGCCGTAGGTTTCGAGTTTGATGTCACCGACGCCGCTGATCGCGCGGAACGCCGCTTTGGAATGGGGGCGCTGCGATGCGAACTCGCGCAGGGTAACATCCGAAAAAACGACGTAAGGCGGAACGCCGCGCTCGTCCGCGAGCTCTTTGCGCAAGCGCCGCAGCGATTCGAAGAGATCGCCATCGCCCGAGGCGATGCTTTGCGATCCAGTTCTGCCCTTCCGCGACTTTTTCAGCGGCTCGACAGTCTTTGGTTTTGCGAAGACGAACGTGCGACGCTCGCGCAGCGCAGTACGGCCCTCTTCAGTGAGTGCTAGGGTGCGATACGGAGCTTCTTGCTCTAAGCATCCAAGCGCGAGCAGTTCGGAGACGAACGACAACCACTCGTTCTTGCTATATTCAGAGCCGATTCCGAAGATCGGCAGCCGATCGTGACCCCACTTGAGAACCTTGTCGGTCGATTCGCCGAACAGCACATCCACGACATGATGTGAGCCGACTGAAAACCCGCTGCGGCTGCGAATCCGATAGACGCACGAGAGCAGTTTCTGAGCGGCGACTGTTGCATCGATCCGTTCAGGAGGAACCAGGCAGTTATCGCAGTTACCGCAATCTGCGGCCTGCGCCGGCTCACCAAAGTAACGCAGTAGATGGACGCGCCGGCAGTACGCGCTTGCGGCAAAGTCCAACATCTCGCGCAGGCGCGTCTGAGCTTGCGCGCGCTCGTGTTCGTCCTCTATTTGGGTGATGAAATGGCGCTGCTTGGCGGCATCGCCGCCGTTGAAGAACAACGCGCACTCGCTGGGCAGACCATCGCGGCCCGCTCGGCCGGTCTCTTGGTAATAGCCTTCCAAGTTTTTTGGGATGTCGTAGTGCGCCACAAATCGAACGTTTGGTTTGTCGATGCCCATCCCGAAGGCAATCGTAGCGCAGATCACCTGAACCTCATCGCGGATAAACAATTCCTGATTGCGCGCTCGCTCCGCGGCAGAGAGACCGGCATGATAAGGGCGCGCGCGAACGCCGGCAGCCGATAGCTTGGCTGCCAGATCTTCGGCGGTTTGGCGGCTCTGCCCATAGACGATCCCGCTTTCCTTACCTCGCGCCTGCACGTATGCGACAAGCTGTTTGGCCGCGTCCCGCTTATCGAAGACACTGTAGCGCAAGTTTGGCCGGTTAAAACTCGAGACGAAGTAGTGCGGGTTGCGCAACTGCAAAAAGCGCTCAATATCTTGGCGCACGCGATCGGTCGCGGTCGCGGTGAGCGCGAGCATCGGAACCATCGGATACCGCTCGCGCAGCTTGGCGATCTGGCGATACTCAGGCCGAAAATCGTGACCCCACTCGCTGACACAGTGAGCTTCGTCGACCGCAATCTGCTCGAGATTCCAACCTTCCAAATGCGCCAAGAATCCGGCCAAGGCGAGCCGCTCCGGCGCGACGTAGAGCAGTTTGTAACGATGTGCGTCGAGGCCGTCTAAGCGCTGTACGGTCGTGCGTGCATCGATCGAGCTGTTCAGAAACGTCGCTGGGATACCGTTGGCACTAAGCGCATCGGTCTGGTCTTTCATCAACGCGATCAGCGGCGATATCACG